>CAZVPC010000093.1:0-6462 GCA_964629005.1 uncultured Pseudoalteromonadaceae bacterium
ACGGGCCGTCTTCGCCGATCGAGATGCCTGAGTGCGTCCCCACCACGATGAAGTGGCAAACCTTTTGGTTGTGCCTTGAAGACGGGCGCTATTAAACTGTTTTTCGTATCGAAGGTCAACTACTTTTTTATAAAAAGTTTTTGTTTGTAGTTTTTTACAGCGTTAATTGAAGTTTTATTCGCTTGGTGGCACATAACCTTCAATTTCAGGTTCTTTTTTGTCAAATAAATAATCAAGCATGGCTTGTTCTAAAAAAGCACGATCATCTACATTCATCATGTTCATTTTTTTTTCATTAATTAACATGGTTTGTTTTTTTTGCCAAAGCCCAAAAGCTTCTTTACTGATATTATCAAAAATACGTTTTCCAACGTCACCAGGATAAAGTTGAAATGCTAATCCTTCGGCTTCTTTATCTAAAAACTGACAAAATACTGTACGACTCATACTATTCTCTATAAATGATGCTCTTGAATATTCATACTTTTACATTAGAGCTGGGTTAATATTTTTTTAGTTGCTGCGGCTAAACCGACACAGATATCCTGATTTAAATTATACCATTGTTGTTGATTATTTTCGTTAATTTCTTGTTGATTTGCTGGCAAACAATCAACAATGAGTGGTTGTATGTCTAAATGAAAATGGCTAAAGGTATGTCTAAATGCACTAAGCTGTTGTTGCTTTATCGCTTTAAGGTTAACCGACGACAATAGTGCAGCAAGTTTATCGCTATACTCAATTTCATAAAAACACCACAATCCGCCCCAAATACCACTAGGTGGGCGTTTTTCCATTAACACTTGTTCACCATTTGCTGTTTTAATACGTGGGATCACCATAATGGTACTTTTTTCGGGGATTTTTTTCTTGGGCTTTTTCTGTGGATATTGTGCTTGTAAATCTGCCGAGTTAGCCAAACAACTACTCTGTAATGGGCATGATTGGCAGTGCGGTTTTGATCGAGTACAAACTGTCGCGCCTAAATCCATCATCGCTTGCGTATAATAAGCCGTATCTTTTTCCGGTGTTAATTGCTCACTTAATTGCCATAAGATTTTATCAAATTTACTTAAACCAGTATAACCATCAACTAAATAGCAACGTGCAAGTACTCGTTTTACGTTACCGTCTAATATTGGCTGATGTTGATTTAACGCTAGCGACAAAATAGCACCCGCGGTTGAACGACCAATGCCAGGCAGAGCTATTACTTCATCAATATTTTCAGGAAATTTACCCTGATGTTGTGTTTGTATTATTTTTGCCGCTTGGTGCAAGTTGCGGGCGCGGGCGTAATAACCCAAACCTGTCCAATGATGTAACACCACATCTTCGTTGGCATTGGCTAACGCATTAATAGTCGGAAAGCTCACCATAAAACGTTGATAATATGCAATTACCTTTGCTACCTGTGTTTGTTGTAGCATTATCTCTGAAACCCAAACACTATAAGGGCTTTTGTTTTGCTGCCAAGGCAAATGCTTTCGTCCTTGTTGATGATACCAAATGATAACTTGTTGAGAAAATTGTTGTGCTAAATTCTGCGTTATCATGATGTTTGCGGTCATTAATTTAGGCTTAACTGATAGTTTGTTACTGTATGGGGCAGTAGTGTAGTAAAATCATCTGTTGGGCTCAATAAATGTATTTTTTTATTGGCAAATAACTTATTTCCGACTATGCTCCGCTTTAATTAACTATAAAGATAAATTTAAAAGGTTTTACCATGAAAAATGAAGCAAAAAAACGCAGTCGCCGATTACGTAAAAAATTACGCGTTGATGAATTTCAAGAGTTAGGCTTTGACATTGCTTGGCAATTTAACGAAGGGATCACAGCAGAAGAGTTAGATACTTTTCTAGATAAATTTTTTGCCGAAGTTATTGAGCCCAATGGATTAGGTTTTGGCGGTGAAGGTGATCACCTTTGGCATGGTTTAATTTGTACACAAAAATTAGGTAAATGTACGGAAGAACATCGCACTAAAGTTGAGAAATGGTTAACTGAAAATGGTGTAACAGCAGTTTCGGTTAGTGTGTTATATGATATTTGGTGGGCAGAGTAACTTTACTCGTCATAAATGAACTTTATACTGCATTGTCTTTATTATTTTCACATCACTTATAAATAGCAAGCTACGGCCTACAGTGGGAATAATATGTAGGCGGGAATTTATTCGCGCCTATTTTTAAAACACCATAGATAACAGTAGCCTAATAATTATTAATATTTAAGAAAACCTATGACCGAAAGAATACACAAAACCATCGAGCAAGCTGAGCAAGAAGGTAAATATATTCGTAAAGTGCGCAGTTTTGTTAAACGCGAAGGACGATTAACCAAAGGTCAGGCGAAAGCGTTAGCTGATTATTGGCAAATAATGGGATTAGATCATAGTAACGGTATGATTGAACCAGTCAAAATATTTACTAACACTCACCCTGTTATTTTGGAAATAGGTTTTGGTATGGGGAAGTCATTAGTTGAAATGGCAAAAAATGCCCCCGAGTTTAATTTTATTGGTATCGAGGTACATAAGCCCGGTGTGGGCGCTTGTATTTCGTATGCTCAAGAAATAGGTGTAGAAAACCTAAAAGTGTATGAATATGATGCCATTGAAGTTTTAGCCGATTGTATTCCTGATCAAAGTTTAACAACAGTACAGTTGTTTTTTCCTGATCCTTGGCATAAGAAAAAACATCATAAACGTCGTATCGTGCAAGCGAGTTTTGTTGAGAGCATTCGACAAAAATTAAAAATTGGTGGTATTTTTCATATGGCGACCGATTGGCAAAATTACGCTGAATGTATGCTTGCAGATATAAGCAGTGCAGAGGGTTTTAAAAACTTGTCTGTTACGAATGATTATGTACCTCGTCCTGAGTCTCGCCCGTTAACCAAATTTGAAAATCGCGGTCAGCGTTTAGGGCATGGTGTTTGGGATCTACAATTTAAACGCATTGATTAATCGCTTTGTCATGTTGATACTAAATTCAGCATGACGGTTTCAGTATTCGGTTGAGATCACTTTATATTGCCGTTCTATATAAGAAAGATGCTGGCTGTTACGTAAGTTGCCAGTATTTTTCAACCATGCTTCATCAATGATCTGATATTTTAATGCTGCCTGTAATATGCGAATAGAATATTGTGTCCAGTAATAAATGGTAGCGTCTATATGGGCATCATTATTAGGTTGTTCAGGGGTACGATTGATAATTAAATCATTTTTAATTGCAGCAATCACCTGTGTTTTTAATTCATCATTAATACATTTTTTAAATTGATTGAACCGTTTCGCTTTTACTAGTTGCCAAACCATCCACAATAAAATGAGCACGGCAAACAGGGCAATAATTTCCAAATTAAAATACTCAACATTTAAATAACACGCTCAATTCTAACAAATTAACGAAAGAATAAAAATGCTGTTTAAAATTTAAAACTTGCTCCCTCAAGTTCGAGTAATTTTGCTTTTAAGGATAAACCACCCGCGTACCCTGTTAATTTTCCATTTGCGCCAATAACTCGATGACAAGGAATAATTAATGCTATCGGGTTGGCACCATTCGCTGAGCCAACAGCTCGAACCGCTTTTTCATTATGAATAGTTTTTGCCAGCCATGAATAACTTTTAGTTTCGCCATGTTTAATGGTACCGAGTGCTTGCCAAACTTGTTGTTGAAAGTGAGTACCATGTGGCGCAAGTTTTAAATTAAAGCGAATTTTTTTTCCTGAAAAATATTGATCCAATTGCTGACAAACATCGGCGAATATTGCCGGATTTTGCTGAAAATCACTCACATTAATACTATTTTTTTCTCCGTTTACAAACTCTAAACTGGTTAAACCTTGCTCGTTTGCCGTTAAGGTAATATCGCCAAAAGGAGATTGATAATAAGTAAAATACATTTTATTTCCTGTGTTATTTATACTTTTAGTTTTGTCCCGCTACGCTCGTGACAACCTACGTTAAAGCTTGTAATCTTTTGTCGATGCTTGCCTCGACAAATTTTTATCTATATTTTCAATTTTATTCAATGTGCTAACGAATGCCACAAATATATCGCCGCATAAGCGCGCCATGGTCGCCATGCCTCAGCACGTTTTAGAATATCGTTATTACTTGGTTTTTTTCCATTTACCGTGAGGGCTTTAATAATACCTAAATCGGCACTTGGAAAAGCATCGGGATCACTCAATCCTCGCATGGCTAAATAGTTAACCGTCCAAGGGCCAATACCTTTTATGCTGATAAGTTGCTGTTCTAGTTCTTCAATTGTTGCATAACATGAAAATAACTCTTGGTGTTGTTGATAAAATTCAAGCCAATTATTCAAGGTGTTAACCCGTGTTTTTGTTAAACCTATATCATGATAATCTACGGCGGATAATGCGGCTTCTGTTGGAAAAAAATGGGTTAACGAAAAAGGGTTATGCGGTGCTGGCTCGCCATATTTTATCGCGATACGGTTTGCTAAAGTTGTTGCCGCTTTGACAGAGATTTGTTGTCCTAAAATAGCACGAAGTGAAAATTCAAATTTATCCCAGCAACCGGGCAAGCGCAATCCCTGATATTTATTAATGATGTTGGCTAAATGTGAATATTGACTTAATTGTTGATGTATTAACTGCATATCTGCATCCAGATCAAACATACAACGAACTCGTAAAATAACGTGATTTAAATAACGATAATCATCCAGTTGTACCGTTAATTTTAACGCCTGTAGATTATCAGCTTGGGTTATTTCAAGCCAACCTTTGCAATGATTAATGTTGATGGTACGCCGATAATAATTATCACTTATCTGCTCAACACTCTTGAGTTGTCGAAGCCGAAAAAAACTCAGCATTAATGGCCAGTCAAAGGGGGGTCGATAAGCCAATGTTAAAGTAACACTATGATTAATATCATGGTTTGCTAATGTAGTGGAATTGTTTTTTAACGCTGATGGGGTGCAGTGATAAGCCGTTTTAATCGCTTCATTGAAGCGTCGAATACTACAAAAACCGGCAGCAAAAGCAATGTCTGTGATCGGTAATGATGTGGTTCGCAACAATTTTATTGCTAACAATAACCGTTGATTATGCAAATATTTACTGGGCGGTAAACCATAATTTTTAATGAATATTCGTCTTATTTGTCGTTCACTAATTTTAAATTTTGCACTCAAATCAGCTATTTTATCGCCTGATTCAAGTGCTTGAGTTAATTGTTTTATTTGAATAGGTAATTGAATTTGTGGGGCTAATTCAGGTAAGCATCGTTTACAAGGGCGAAATCCAGCGTCTTGTGCTTGTAGTGCATTAGCGTAATAACGAACATTTTCAGGTTTGGGATCGCGCGCAGGACAAATAGGTCGACAAAAAATACCCGTAGTTAAAACTGCTGTAAAAAATTTACCGTCAAATCTTACATCCTTGCTTAATCGAGCTTGTTGACAAATATCGTTGTTTAACATCTAAAATTCTCTAAAAATAGCTTAAACGAATTAGGGGTAAATTGTTATTCTATAAAAAACTGAGCTATTTAACTGGCGAATTTCGGACATATCTTAAAAAACAGTGCCATATTCTTATGGCACACAATGGTCATATATACTCATGACACTTCAAAATGCAAGTTTCAGGTAATATAAGTATAGAAAGGAAATATTACATCAGGTTACTTTATATGGCTTTTGATCACCGCTAATAATTGTTCACCATTAGGGCGTTTTTTATGATCCATCGAGGCATAAAACCACAGTAATTTTCCCTTTTTACTGACCAAATACACTGCCGGATGTGGTAGTTTATTTGCTCGTGCAATACCATAGTCACCTATAACGTTTGCTTGTGGATCTGAAAGAAAAATAAATTGTTGACCAAATCGTCGCTGGGTATTTTTTGCTGACGCTTGAGTATCAGGACTAATACCAATAACTTGCACTCCTAATGCTTCAATTTGGGGTAACAAAGCCGAAATAGAGCTCAGTTGATCAATGCAATAAGGACACCAGTCGCCACGATAAAATACTAACAATACCGCTTGCTCTTTATTAACTTCGGCTAATGAAATTTGTGTTCCATCAGCGTCTGGTAATGTGAACAACGGCACGGCTTGCCCAATAGTTAACGGGGTAAAAGAGGCGTCTAAATCACTAAAATTTCCTTTAGCAAGCTTAGCTTCGTCCGCCGGTGCAATGGTCGAACTACAACCGCTTATGGCTAATAAAAAACTTAAACCAATAAACAACAGTGATAAGTTATAATTTTTTCTAATCGGTGTATTGAATCGCATAATAATTCTTCGTTTTTATAAGTAAACACAATCTGATCAACATAGACCTATGGTTAGTAATAATGCTTTCAATTTATTCTACCGTTACATTACTTATACTCGTGTTACCTCGAAATACTCGTTTCAGCATGTAAAATACGTCTTCCTGAATTTATTTCAGGATCTATTTTTTT
>CAZVPC010000093.1:6562-10621 GCA_964629005.1 uncultured Pseudoalteromonadaceae bacterium
TTCAGCATGACGAGGTTAGTTCAGATCCTTTAAGTCGTCTGGTAGTTCATTAATGACGCTGTTTGTTGCGATTATTATGTGCACTGTTATTACGGGAAGAATTATTATGATACGAATCATTGCTACTGCGAGCATTATGATACGATCTTGTTGCATTTTGACGATTTTTTGATGAATTAACCTCACCACGTTGAACATTTGCGTAACGCCGCTCATTTGCACCATTTCTGGCTGGCATATTGTTAACCACCTCTGTATTGCGCTTAGATTTATAGGCTTTTGGTGTCTCTTTTGGTTGATAATTTGGTTGATAGTTCGAGCGTTTACCAAGATTATTGTTAGTCTGTTCTGCACGTTGCAAAGACACGTTTTTATTCGACTTATTAAGATGATTATTGGCGTTGTTGTTAAGTGTTCGGTTACCTACTTTACGATTAACCTGCATTTGCTTGGTTAATTGCTGGTATTTACTTACGGCTTTAGGGGAGTGTTTTTTTTGTACAAAATTAATTTTATTAGCAGTAGTATAAGTATTTTTGGCAAGTAACTGATGACCACGATTATTCGCAATTTGTCGTTGGTAAATACTGGGTCTATTACTGTGATAAAATTCTTTAATAGCGTTGTTACGATAACCAACGCCACGGCGATGACTGGGGTTATGCTGCCAACGTACAGATTGATGTCTATTTAGTTGATAGCCATAACTATATTGACGGCGTGGTGAGTAATGATTGGCAACAACAACATGATGTTCATTCCAGTTAAAACCACTAAAAAAATAGTTAAACGATATTTCAATGCCGCTATGCCAGTAAAATGGGCTATAGTGCGAACGGTAATAATGATCGTTGTTAAATGACGTTTGCCAATAAATGGGTGGATAATTCGCCCAATACCAATCACCGTAAACATAACGGCTATCGTAATAGGGTACATACACCACTTCTCGTTGCACGGGTTGAATGACGATGTTTTTTTCCTTGCGGGTAATATCCATATTATCCATTTGATCTAAATTTCCCGCTTGATCGGCTTTTTGTCTTAAGTTTTGAATACTCGCCAGCAGTTGTTTTTCATCCTGCAAAAATGCATCACCGAGCTTTTGTGTCCATTGAAGATCGTCACTAAGACGTTTTATAACCCGAGGAAAGGGCATTAAGGCTTTAACGCTGGCATCCCAATCCTTATCTTCAATTTGAGCGGCAATATTGGCAGCTTCAATATCAGCATTATTTGTTAACCATCGTTGCGCTTGAATTATTTCTAGCGGATAGGTAGACGCGATCAAAATATGAGTTAATAAGCTATCTGGGTACAAAGCTATTGGTGCTAACATTTGTTCAAGTTCAGCTTGACTAAACTCAGTGTTTTTCACATCATTTTCAGCTAAAGCTGACCAACTAATAAGACTGATCAACAGCGCACAGATCACAGCAGTTAATTTATTGAATATGTTCATAACATCACCTGTTTCTATTATAGACCAAGAATACGATCATAATAAAACAGCCTAACTGAACATAAGCTGAACAAATTTTTGTCAGTTGTCTAAAAAACTAAAAACTGGGAAGCTTGATCACAAACAATGCACCACCCAACAGGGGCGACGTTTCAATCGACAATTCACCTCGGTAACTCGTCACCAAATCTCTAACAATGGCTAAACCAATCCCATGACCTTGTTGATAAGTATCAGCTCTGATCCCTCTTTCGAGGATCCGCTGTTTTTGTGTCTCGTTAATCCCCGCGCCATCATCAGCCACAGAGATCAACAAAGTATGCTTTCTCATTGCAACATTAAGTGCTATTTGATCATTCGCAGCTTTATAAGCGTTATCTAAGATATTGCCCATTATCTCTAATAAATCGGCTTCATCACCTTTAAAAAGTGCTTGTTTGTCAATATCAGTATCAATCGTTAACTGCTTAGTTTGATAGATTTTAGCTAAGGTTTTAACTAACTTATCAGCCGAACTTTTTACCTTAATACCTAAATGCCATGACGATTGCCCTGCACTTTGAGCGCGTTTTAATTGATGCTCGATAGTGCGGTTTATGATCATTAACTGCTCTTGAGCAGATGCTGATAAATCATTTTGGCTCTGCATTACCGCCAGAGGCGTTTTTAAACTATGGGCAAGATCAGATAATGCATTGCGATAGCGTTGTCGTTGACTCTGTTCCGTATTTAATAACGCATTAACTTGCTGTGTTACTTGGGTTAATTCTTGAGGGTATTGTTGCTCTAATCGTGCGGCTTTTCCTTGCTCTATATTGGCCAATTCTTTTTTTAAGGTCGTTAACGGTTTCAATGTCCACGTTAACCAGACAATTTGCACCACCATTAATAACACCATCAACACCAATAGCCATGTCCAAAGTTGTTGATTAAATTCAGCCGTAATGTTCAAAAAATCCGTTTGATCTTTAATAATGTGTAACGTTACCGGAAACGCTTGTTGCTTAGTGCCAAAACTCACACTAAAACTGTAAATCAAATGAGGTCGACCTGCAATTTCAATGTCGTTAAACAAAAATTCGCCGAGTTTTGGGGTCGGTAAGTTTGTCGGACTATCGAGCCCTAAAAAAGATTTAGAGCGCCACAGCACTTTACTCAATTCTTGTTTGCTCTTCGTTGTGGTGGTGATCAACGCGTACAAACCTGTTTGGCTAACATTAAGCTGGTTGTCTAACAGTTGATCTGGCATAAACAGCTTTTTTTGTTCAACTTCAGCTACCGCCAAAATCGAATAGCTATAAGCGCTAAGTTCATTTTTGATTGAATTACGAATTTGTACCTTAAAGGCATTATTTAAGGTAACGCCAATAATGGGTAGAATAATGATGATCATCAGCATGGCACTGAAAACCAACCTAACTTTAAGTGAATTACGTTGCCAAGGTAAAAACTGAAAAATGTTATTTTTCATCGTTAAGAGCAGACGGAGGTAAAATATCGTTAACACGCAATTGTTTTAATTTATATCCTTGCCCTCGTAGCGTTTCAATAAATTGGTAGTGGCCTTTGGGATCAAGCTTTTTGCGTAATCGACGAATAAATACTTCAATAACGTTTGAGTCTAAATCAAAATCTTGATCATAAATGTGCTCTGTTAATACCGTTTTCGAGATCACTTCGCCAAGGTGCAGCATTAAATATTCCAGTAACTTGTATTCGGAACTACTTAAATTAACCTCTTGCTCAGCAACGTATACTTGTAAGCTTTTTGTATTTATTTTTAGCACCCCATTTTCAATTAGTGGGCTTGCTTGACCCACAGAGCGACGAATAAGTGCATTCAGCCGTGCTTGTAATTCTTCAACTTGAAAGGGTTTTGTTAAGTAATCATCTGCGCCAGCGTCTAACCCTTCAACTTTATCTTGCCAACGATCTCGTGCAGTTAAAATTAAAATAGGAAAACTAATGGCTTGTTCTCGTAATTTTTTGATCAAACTGATGCCATCAATAATAGGTAAGCCAACGTCAATAATCGCGGCATCATAATCGTATTCAGTACCTTGAAAAAGGCCTTCTTGACCATCACTAGCAACATCAACTGAATAATTGGCCGCTAACAATTGTTTATTAAGATTACTTTGTAAGGCTAAATCATCTTCCACTAACAGTAGTCGCATTTTTTAACCTTTTATTTGCCCCGATTGCGCATCAACCAATACCGATACAATATGACCATCTTTTTTGATCAATTTTACCCGATAGGCAACTCGTCCATTGACCTTTTTAGTACTCACTTTTAATACCTTCCCACCAAATCGACTTCGTACTAATTTCGCCGCCTGCTGGGGGTTTTTGATGGCAAAGGCACGACCATGTTTCTGATATGCAGACAAACTATGCTTCCCCTTAGCAACCGTTTGTTGAGGAAGACAAAGAAAAACGATAAAGATAAATAAAAAAATAAATTTCATTAATTAATACCTGTCGGCAATGTTAAGACACTTTTTAAATTTTATATGCCTAAGAATAAACAATGTACCTATGAAGCACAATCAGATCGCAAGGTAAATACTATAAAACAACTAAACTGAATTTTT
>CAZVPC010000094.1:0-5832 GCA_964629005.1 uncultured Pseudoalteromonadaceae bacterium
GAAAATAATTGTCCACTCGCGCTAGGTTATTTTGAACATGCTATTGCCCTGTATCGATTACAACCTAAATCAAATTTAGGCTTACAACCAGAAACGTTACAAAATTATATTGGTTGTTTACGACAATTAAGAATTTTTGCTAAGGCTGATTTTTATGAAAAATCATTATTAGCCCAAGTTACAGAGCCAATACATCGTAGCGTAATACTCTTGCAAAAAGGAACTTTTTTGATGCAAGAAGGAAAATTTGCTCAAGCAGAAGCTCCTTTAAGCGCAGCGAATAAATTAAACCATAAAAATTATGCCATTGTTATGAATTTAGCCATAGTTAAGTTAAAATTAGCTAAATTTAAAGAGGCAGTACCGTTGTTGGAATACGCCTTGATATTAAAGCCTAATGATAAAGTCGCTTTAAGTTTATTACAGCAATTAAGCCAGTTAAAACCGCAACTAAAGAACGGGTAAAGTGAATGAGTAAAGTAACCACATTATATCCTATTGTTAAACCTGTTTTGCCAAGTATTAATAAATATGCTGCGCATATTGAAGGGGTTTTCAAACGCAACTGGTTAACTAATAATGGTCCCTTGTTACAAGAGCTTGAAATTCGTTTAGCAGATTATTTAAATGTTGAAAATTTATTGCTGGTGAGTAATGGCACCCTCGCTTTACAAGTTGCTTACGCTGCACTCAATGTTTCTGGAAAGGTGCTTACGACACCTTTTTCATTTGCAGCGACAGCAAGCTCTTTGTGTTGGCAAAAGTTAACACCGCATTTTGTTGATATAAATCCGCTAACATTTAATTTAGAACTATCTTCGTCAGCAACCCCCTTAAATGAAGATTATTCAGCCATTGTTGGCGTTCATGTTTTTGGTAATCCCTGTGAGATAGAGCAAATAGATGATTATGCGCAACAGCACTCACTTAACGTTATTTATGATGCGGCTCATGCCTTTGGTAGCGAATATCGCGGCCAATCACTACTCTCATACGGTGATGCGGCTACCATAAGTTTACATGCCACTAAATTATTTCATTGTGTTGAGGGTGGCGCCATTGTTTTTAAAGATAAAGACAAGCTTGCTAAAGCGCGACAAATGATCAATTTTGGTTTTGATGTTAACGGCATACCTGACTGTATTGGCATTAATGCCAAAATGAGCGAAATGCATGCGGCTATGGGGTTAACTATGCTTGATGTGATTGATGATATTTTAGATAAACGGCAAAACTTAGTTGCCCATTATCAAAAACAGTTAGCCGGAGTGGTTAATTTTCAACAATGGCACGTACACGGCAATAATAATGGTGCTTATATGCCAGTGTTGTTTCAATCAGAAGCGGAATTAAATAGGGTAAGTGCAGTGCTAACTGCTCAGGGCATTCAAAATCGCCGCTATTTCTATCCTAGTTTAGCTGAAGTTTCGGCTTACGATGGGCTAGGTGATACCCCCATTGCTAATGATATAAGTCGTCGAGTTTTATGCTTACCTTTGTATTTTGATTTATCATTTACTGACGTTGAATTTATCGCTAATGCCGTAAAAACAGCACTTTTGAAACAAAGGCGAGATTAAAATAATATGGCTTTTTATACTAAAAAAGCATTGCTTGAGTTAGGCTTTAAATCAGTAGGTGTTAATGCTTTGATTTCTGATAAAGCTTCATTTTATGGTTGTGAAAAAATTTCAATTGGTGATGATGTTCGTATTGACGATTTTTGTGTATTGTCTGCAGGCACTGGGGGAATAGAAATAGGCAGCTATATTCACATAGCGGTTTATAGTGCCATTATTGGTGCGGGTAAAGTCACAATAAAAGATTTTTGTAATCTTTCCTCTAAAGTTTCTATCTATAGCAGTAATGATGATTACTCGGGTGAGTATATGACCAATCCGATGGTGCCTGAAAAATTTACCAAAGTTGAACATGGTCCTGTTACTTTACATAAACACGTTATTGTTGGCTCTGGCGCTGTTATTTTGCCTAATGTAACCGTTGGGCAAGGTGTTGCGATAGGGGCGCTTTCTCTTGTAGTTTCGCCGTTAGTTGAATTTGGCGTTTATGCAGGTCAACCGGTAAAATGGATCAAACAACGGCAAAATAATTTATTAGCACTTGAGCAACAATTTCTTCGTGAAAAAGGATTAGGTTAAAGGTGTTGATCCATGTGTTTGATGATACGCCTCATCATTATGAGCCAATGCGACGTTTTTTTAGTGAACAATGTCAGATAGAACAAGCTCAACAATTTTGGGCAAGAATACCACGCGAGCACAGGCAAAAAAATTCCAATCAAAAAAGTTCCAATCAAAAGGGCTCTAGTCAAAAAGATTCTAGTCAAAATGGCTCTAGTCAAAAAAATTGTACCACAACTGCGGTTGTCCAATTTTATCGAGATAATGACGAGCTATTACTAAAATTGGCAAAGTTACCGCAAAATGCGCAAGTGCTATTTCATGGTTTATTTGAGCTTTATCTTTGGCGTAAATTAATTTTTATGGCTATTGCCTCACGCAGTAGCTGTGTTTTTTGGGGCGCAGAATTGTATCGCCATGGTGGTGCTGGTCGAACCATAAAACAGCATTTAGCGCAAATTATCCATCAGCTATTAGTGTTTAGATTTAAGCACGTTATTTCATTAAACCCTGGTGATGCGTTGTTGATACAAAAATATTTAAAACGCAGCAATGTTCGAGTGCTACCTTACCCTTTAATTGGTTTAGTTAAACCTAAAGAAAAACCACAAGAGCTAGTAAACAATAATGAGCAAGTTAAACCGATAAAAATATTAATTGGTAATTCGGCAGCAGCGAGCAATGAGCATAGTTTTGCTTTTAAGAAAATTGCACACCTTGCCAGTAATAATATTGAAGTTATTGTGCCGTTAAATTATGCGGGGAAAGACAATTATGTACGTGACATTATTGACCAAGGACGTGAATTATTTGGCGACAAGTTCACACCGATCACCGACATGCTTGCAAAAGATGCTTATGACGAATTACTCGCCTCGGTTGATATGACTATTTTTGCTCATCAACGCCAGCAAGGTTTATACGTTGCTTACGCAATGTTATTGATGGGGAAACCGATGTTTTTATGTGCAACAACATCGAGTTTTACTAACTTACAATCGTTAGGCTTTAGTGTATATCGTAGCGAAGATCTTGATAATTACAGCTACGATAGCTTAATAGCGCTAGCTCACAAACCTAATAAGACCAATCAAAGCTTAATGGATCAATACTTTACCGAAGCTGCGTTAGCACCTAAATGGTCATTGTTTTTAAATGGATTGTGTTGTGAGCGCAGCTAAACAAATATCGTGGAGCGCAATTTCCTCCTTGTTAGGCGCATTTTTAGATATTGCCAAGATCAGTCTTATGGCGCGTTTTCTTGCCCCCGAAAACTTTGGTACTTTCGCTATCGCCATGGTGGTGATGGGCTTTTGTCAATTATTTTCTGAAGGCGGCGTTGGTAATGCGATTGTTAGTAAAAAAAATATTTCGCCTAAACAAGCAGGGCATATTTTAAATTTTAATTTATTGATCGCACTGATCATCACTATATTAGTGGCGTTGTTACTCCCTTTGATCACACATTTTTATCCTTTGCCCGATCTCTCTGAGGTAATTTTATTATTAATGATCTCACTACCTTTTGCTGGCGCAGCGAGAATTTTTCAAGCCATGCTGCAACGTGAGTTAAAGATAGTAGCCATATCAAAAGTAACGATGATCGCTAAGGTGTGTAGTTTGTCGGCGGCCTTACTCGCCGTGTATTTCAATTTGGGCGTTTATGCCTTACCTGTGTCAGCCATTGTTTTTGCTATCTGCAATTGTTTGTTATTATATTTATTGAGTGCTAACTATATTTGTTTGGTAAAAACTATAAAATGGCATTATATTCAGCCCATTTTGAGTTTTTCAATTTTTCAATTAGGGGAATTTTTACTTAATTTTTTCGCCAAAAACTTAGATATTTTGCTGATCACTAAATTTTATAGTGCTGACGTTGCGGGTGTTTATTCAGTGAGTAAAAATTTGTTGATGCGGGTTGGTGATATTTTAATGACCACTTTTGTGCGTTATTTCCATCCTACTTTGGCAAAATTGCAAGATAAACCGCAAGCCTTAAGTCGGCAATATTTATGTTTTTTTAGAATTGTTTGTATTTTTAGTGTTATTTCATATTTATTAGTGGCTTTAAATGCACAGTTAGCCGTAACTGTTTTACTTGGTGAAAATTTTGCTCAAGCAAAAGTTTTATTTCCATTTATATGCTTATGGTTGGCTATTCGTTTTTGTACTGCTCCGGTTGCCACACTTTGGTTGGTAAAACAATTACCACAGCTAGGACTTATTTGGAATATTGCGGTTGCTATTTTGACCCCTATAGTGATGACACTCGCTTTTAAACAAGGTATTGAAGCACTGTTATCATCGCTAATTGGTTTGCAAATTTTATTTTTGTCAGTAGCAATTTTCTTAACGTATTATCTGCTTAAACCTGCAATCGGCGCGCATATTGTTCAGAGTACTCATTTAATCAAACTTTTCATTATCAGCTTAAGTGCAATCTATATCAGTCACTACTTTCATTTTACTCCGACCGCTTTATTAGCAGAGTCAGCGTTTATTATGATCGTGAGTGCTGGCTATTTATGGCAAACACGCGATGAATATTTAGGAGAAAAAGTTTGAACGTAACGATTCTGGGCAGTTGCTCTGTTATTGACTATCCTAATGATGTAGAACGTTTTTTTGATCAGGGCAACCTTGTTGATATTCGTAATGGTTCTTTAATGGAAATGGATGTTTTACCGTTATACTTTTTAGCAAAACATGATAATGATCAGCAGTTCATTGAGCGCTTGGCGCTAGCATTAAATAAAAATCTTGCCGATAGCCATGGCGAACTTTGGCGATGCGGAGTTTGGGGGTGTAACGAAAGTCACCTACGTTTTACCAGTATAGCTTTGCGTTTTATGATGTTGAATAATGAAATATACACGGAAGATCAAGTAGTCACTAAAATACATGCCCATTTATCACATTCTGAAGTAGTGCAAGGCGGGCGTTGGTTTTATCACGACTCAATTGAAACCAATAAACAACGTTATTATTTACCGTGGCAGGGCAGCCCTTGTATTGGCGCTAGTGCTAACAATATGCTGATCCTCAATACTCATTTAGATACGCTAACAACTTTGTTGATGGCAAGAAAATTAGCACTGCCAGTAGACAATAGAGAGGCTTACATTGCTGACGGTTTATTAGCCCTTGAGCACTATTTTGCAGAAACGGTAGTGGTTTCGCCGTTAGGGTCAAAAATAGAGGCTTTAATGCGTAATTGCTTACTGTTTTCATTAAGCTATGAACATCGATTAAGCCGGCTTTTTGCTAAAGTGATCAAACGATTATATTATGCTAAAGGCAGATATTGGTATAAAAAAAGGGTTAATGTTCGCGCCTTTTCTGATGGTTTTTTAGAACGAGATATTCGTTTGTTTGGTAGTGATCTTGAATATCACGTGGTTAATCTGTGGGACATGAGTAAACTGTTGTTATGGATGAACTATAATAATTGGCAAAACAAAGCAATTGAAAAACAGTGTGTAAATACTATTTTAGCGGCTTTAAAGTATTGCGCCAACGCCATGTTTTTCAAGCGATACCTGCAAAAAATCAGTGTTAACAAAGGTGTTAGTAATGAAATACTAGAAGCCATTGTTATAATGATGTCATTAGGTTATGGCGAGAATTGGTTAGCAGAGCTTTATTTCCAATACAGAAGATATGCTGCGCCATCATGCGGAATTTTAGG
>CAZVPC010000094.1:5932-8054 GCA_964629005.1 uncultured Pseudoalteromonadaceae bacterium
AATATAACGAACTGGCAATTTTTTGGCACTTTAATTAAACAAAAGGCTGTTGTTGAACAGCCTGTTTCGATCCCCTCAGGTAGTATCGCTATTGCAAAGTATTAAAAGAGAATAATTGATGAAAAAACTTACTTGTTTTAAAGCGTACGATATTCGCGGACAACTCGGTACTGAACTCAATCAAGACATTGCTTATCGTATTGGTCGTGCTTACGGACAACACCTATTTGGTAATACCGATGAAACTAAAACGGTTGCTGTTGGCGGCGATGCCAGAGCCAGCAGTGAGGAGCTGAAATTAGCACTCGCACAAGGATTAATGGATGCAGCTATTAATGTGATTGATTTAGGCATGACAGGAACCGAAGAAACTTATTTCGCCGCCTTTTATTTGCCTATTGATGGGGCTATTGAAGTCACTGCATCGCATAATCCTATCGATTATAATGGCATGAAGTTAGTCCGCGAAGGTGCAAGACCGATCAGTGGCGATACCGGCTTAAAAGAGATCCAACGTTTAGCACAAGAAAATAATTTTACTGAACTGGCTGAAAGTAGAAAAGGTACCATAAAGCAACAAAATATAACTGAAGATTTTGTTCAACATTTGTTAACATATATTACTGCTATTAAAATAAAGCCTCTTAAATTGGTGGTAAACTCTGGTAATGGTTCAGCAGGCCATGTACTTGATGAATTAGAGTTACGGTTTAAGCAACTAAATATTCCTATTAGTTTTATCAAAATACACCATCAACCTGATGCAACCTTTCCCAATGGTATTCCTAATCCGTTATTACCTGAAAATAGAGCAGCTACCGCTAACGCAGTAAGGCAACATCAAGCTGATTTTGGCATTGCTTGGGATGGCGATTTTGATCGATGCTTTTTGTTTGACGAACGCGGTGATTTTATTGAAGGTTATTACATTGTTGGCTTGCTTGCTGAAGCGTTTTTGCAGAAACACCCTGATCAGAAAATCATCCACGATCCAAGGTTAACATGGAACACTATTGATATAGTTAACCAAACAGGTGGTCAAGCTATTCAAAGTAAAACGGGTCATGCTTTTATTAAAGAACGCATGCGTGCTGAAGATGCCATTTATGGTGGTGAAATGTCGGCACATCATTATTTCAAAGACTTTGCTTATTGCGACAGTGGCATGATCCCTTGGCTGTTAGTTGCAGAATTAGTGTGTGTGAAAAACCAACCGTTATCACAATTGGTTGCCGAGCGTATGGCAGCTTATCCTTCACCGGGAGAGATAAATTCAACAGTGAAAAATGCCGACGCCGTGATTGATAAAATTTTGGCAAATTATGAAACTGATGCGTTAGTTAAAGATACTACCGACGGTATAAGTTTAGAATTTGAAAATTGGCGCTTTAATTTACGAAAATCGAATACTGAACCTTTACTGCGTTTGAACCTAGAGACCCGTGGTGATAAAGTGCTGATGGAACAAAAAACTGCTGAATTGTTAGACTTGATCAGAATGTAAACTGTTATTAACCTAATTGGATTTTATTATGTCGTTAGCAACAAAATTAACCCTAACCGCTTTAGAGTATTTACAAGGCGAATTAACCGCAAATAATAAACATGAATTTATTGACGGTGAAGCTTATGCGATGGCAGGAGCCAGTGAAAAGCATAATATTATTTCAGGAAGTATTTATGCTGAATTATATATGCAGCTTAAAGATAAACCGTGCAAATCTTTCATGGCAGATATGAAAGTGAAAGCTGTAGAGCATTATTATTATCCCGATGTTATGGTGGTATGCGATGAGCATGACAAGGATACTGAGTATGTAAAACATGCACCCAAGTTAATTGTTGAGGTGTTATCTAAATCAACACGGGCATTTGATCATTCAATAAAGCAAAATAACTACTTAAAAATTCCCACACTTGAATATTATGTATTAATAGAACAAGACTTTTGTGAAATATCGGTATTAAGTCGAGCGGCAGGTTTTATTCCGCAATATTATTATTTGGGTGATGATATTAAATTCCCGCTACTTGACGTAACCGTTGCAGTAAATGATATATATGAACGTATTGAAAATGAAGATAAAAAGCAATACTTACAACAATTATTAGCGGAAGAAAA
>CAZVPC010000094.1:8154-10536 GCA_964629005.1 uncultured Pseudoalteromonadaceae bacterium
ATCTTGAAACGGCAAAACAATACATCGAATCGGGTAATTATTTTTGGAACAGTGGCATGTTTGTCTTTAAAGCATCAGTGTATTTAAATGCGTTAGAGAAAACAAATCCAGAAATAATTAAATGCTGCCAACAAGCACTAGAAAATGCACAACAAGATCTTGACTTTATCCGTATTGATAAAGCCAGTTTTGCACAAAGCCCTGATGATTCTATTGATTATGCGGTAATGGAAAAAGCAGATAATGTTGTGGTGGTACCGATGAACGCCAACTGGAGTGATTTAGGTAGTTGGAGTTCACTTTGGCAGATCACCGAAAAAGATCAACAGGGCAATGCTCATATCGGTGATGTTATTGCGATAAATAGCACTAATAATTTAGTGCATAGTCGCGACAAATTAGTTGCAACTATTGGTTTAAATAATATCATTATTGTTGAAACGGCTGACGCGTTATTGGTTGCCGATAAAAGCCAAGTACAAGAAGTAAAAACAGTTGTTGATAAATTAAAAAAACGTCAGCGAAGTGAACATATTCAACATCGAGAGGTACACCGCCCGTGGGGTAAATACGACTCTATTGATCATGGTAATCGTTATCAAGTAAAACGCATTACCGTAAAACCAGGTGCCAGTTTATCATTACAAATGCATCATCATCGAGCCGAACATTGGATTGTGGTTACCGGCAGTGCAATGGTACAAATAGGTGAAAATGAGCAATTAGTTACCGAAAACCAATCGGTTTATATTCCTATTGGCGAAAAACATCGTTTAACCAATCCGGGTAAACTGCCGTTAGAATTAATTGAAGTGCAAAGTGGTAGTTATTTAGGTGAAGATGATATTGTACGCTTTGACGATGTTTATAAGCGAACTTGAAACGAATCAATCAAGACAATGTAGATTTTAAAAAGCAATGATTAACTTCTAGCATTGTTATTAGCAATTCGCTAAAATACATCGCCTATTAAATGGGCTGAATATAGAGCGAATTTTTTAAGTAACAGGCTTAAGCGCGATTAAACTTAGGATCAGTAATCTTGGTTATTAACTTAATTGATTTCTGATTAAATAGAAGTAGAAAATAGAAGTATATGACACAGAATAATCAAAGCACCGAACATCAACAAATGGTACAAATTCTCCCTTCTGATTACATGCATCATGACGATGACAGTATTGATTTAGTTCAATTGTTTCTCAATTTAAAAAAACGTTGGAAACAAATTTTTCTGATCACCTTTGTTGGCACTACACTGAGTATTTTGTACGCACTTTATCTCCCTAAGGTTTATCAATCTACAGTACAAGTTTCGCAACCTAAATTATCAACACTAACTAAACTTGAAGAAAACGGTTTAACTAAGTTTTCTAAAGCGAGCTTGTTTAAAGAATATTATAATAAAATTCGTTCTGAAAATTTTCTTAAGCAATATCTGATCGGTCAAGACTATTTACAAAAATTGTATCCTGAAAAATATTCAATAAAAGACAGAGAACAATTATTTAGTGGCTTTGTTAAAGACTTTGAAGTAACTATTGATGAACCGGTTGTCGCCAAAGATGAGTTTGTTGAAAACCCCAGTCGTTTTTCATTATCATTACAACATAGCAATGAAGCACTGTTGCTAGAAATAATCAATAGTTATGTTAATAACACCAATGTGCAATTACTGGTTGAACTTAAAAAAGATCAGCAATTGCAACGTGACTCGTTAGTTAAAATGAAACAACAGCAAATAGCTTTATTAAGAGAAAATGCTAAAGTGTCTCGAGACTTATTAATTAAAAAAATTGAAACTAATAATCAACAAAAATTAAATGAATTACAACAACAAAAACAATTATTAATAGCCAAAGCCGAAAATGATCGGCAAACCCAAATTGCTAAAATTGAAGAAAGTGATCAGCAAAAATTAAATGAATTACAACAGCAAAAACAATTATTGATCACTAAAGCCGAAAATGATCGGCAAACCCAAATTGCTACAATTGAAGAAAGTGATCATCGGCAATTAAAGGAGTTAATACAACAAAAACAGCTATTAATTGTTAAAGCTAAAGAAGATCGATTAACCCGTATCGCAAAAACGAAAGAAGCCGCATTAATGGCCAAAACATTAAATATTCAAAATCCAACTAGTATTGATAGATTATCAGAAAATTTAGCCAAGCAAGCACAGGGTGGAACGTCAATTACCTTAAATAACAGCAATTCATTACCGTTATATTTAATGGGCACAAAATATTTAACTACCTTAATTAAAACCCTGACTAAACGAACGGATGATACGGTTTATTTAACCGCAATAAATACAATTAATAGTAAAATTGAAAAAATTAAAGATAATCAAGCATTAAAAGTGTTAAAAGAACGAAA
>CAZVPC010000095.1:0-10364 GCA_964629005.1 uncultured Pseudoalteromonadaceae bacterium
GTGAATCAAGGAGCTGCGCTATTATCCGTGTCTCGATTGCGGATTCTAGGATCATATAACACGATGAACTTTGTTATATAAAATTCGCGCGAACAATACCATTAAGCTTAGTTATGCGCTAGTAATGCGAGGGAAATAAATGGTTTATTTATGTGAAGTTAAAAGTACAAGTGAATGAATACACAAGGGCGATCAAATTAATATTTTTAATTAATATTTGACTTTAGCTTTTTTGAGTATTTACTTAAAATAGTTGTTTTAATTTTAATGACTTAAATAACATTTAGTCATATCGGCATTATTTACCGCACATGCCATGCGTTGTCTAGGCATACCTGCTTCCATAAATACAGCGCCTGCAATATAAAAACCTCGGTTGGTGAAATAATCGACATGATCGAGCGGACTATTGATAAAAATATCAGTAAGTTCAAGCTCTCTGGCAATACTGAGTAAACCTTGCAAGATAAGTTTATCAAGTGCTTGTTTTCTATGGGTCATTACTACCGCAATCCGACTGATTTCACCACTGGGAAGTATTCGCCCTGTGGCTACTGGCTCTTGGCTGAAATCATCACATACCAACATGTGATAGGCCTTTTTGTCGTTTAAATCAAACTCTACTTTTTTAGGAATGCGCCATTCACAAATGAATACTTTTTCACGGATGTTACGTAGTAACGGTGCAGCCAGATCCCACTGTACTCGGCAAATACTAAATGACATGGATGCAACCTTAAAATTTAATTTGTTTATAAACCTAATTAAACACTAGTTAATGATTTATTGTTTTTCAACCGAACAAGGAACTTTTTAATTGCTTAGAGGTCAAACTCTTTCTTTGCTTTTGTTTACGCTAGCCTTTTTCTTTTTAGGTTTTTTAAAGAAAATTAGTTATCCTATTGCTTTCCATACTGACGAGTTAAATTTAATAGGTTAAAATATGGTAATTTAAAAATGCTAGGAATAAGATGGCTATAATTAATTGCCCTAACTGTCAGAAAAAAATATCAAATAAAGCAGCAGAATGTTCTCATTGCCAATTAGATTTGAAAAACTTAGACTCTGAAAAATTACAACGATTAACTAACGTTAACAAGATACAAAAATTTCAAAGCTTAATGAATCATTCTTTTATAGCGATGTTATTGTTTTGTGGTGGTTTTTTGGTGATATTTTTACGTAATTCTGTCCCTTTTAGCCTTGAATATATCCTTTCAGCTAGTGCCACTATCATCGGTTTCATTCTTTACATTGTCACTCGAATCCGTTTAATTTTTCTCAAAAACAAGAAGTAATCATTCTATGGATCTTATCGAAGTAGTAGAAAACATGTCCGAAGATATGTATTTACGATTAAAATCAGCGGTAGAAACAGGGAAATGGCCTGAAGGTACGGTTGTTCAGCAAACACAACGTGAATCAGCCATGCACCTTGTTATGGCATACCAATCTCGCATCCTTAAATCAGATCAAATTATGACCATAGGCGAGAATGGTGAAATTGTGAATAAATCTAAAAGAGCATTAAAAGTTCAGTTTGCTACTAATGAGCACTCAACAACAGTTGCTGCTAATAAACCCACTCCTGATAATAGTATTGCTAGGTTTTCTAACTTATGATTTTTTCTAAATTTTTTAAAGCAAAATGGCAAAATAAAAACAGTAATATTCGCATCCAAGCGATCAACGATGAACTCGATCCGTTAAATGCCCAAGAACAAGCAATATTACTTGAATTATTAACGAATGACGACGTTGAATTAGTTCGACGAGCGGCTTTAATTAAGCTACATTCATTTGAATATTATTTATTGGCAAGTAAAAACAATAAAAATGAAAAATTAAAAACATTTGCCAGTAAACAAGTGGTGCAAATGTTGTTAGGTGAACATCGTCTTAAATTAAGTTTACCTGAAAAACAACAGTTTTTAGCAGATATTGATGACTACCCGAAAAAAAATACGCTGTTAGAGTCATGGTTATTTGTTGAACAAGATGCTGAATTAATTCAGAAAATTTTCACTAAATTGGCAAAACCGCAACTATTGTCAACTTTATTCGCTAAAACGACCAATGAAACAGTGCAAACCTTTTTATTAGCGCAGGTTAATGAACTTTCTCTGCTTGAAAAATTAGCCAAAAAAGTACTTAATGCGACCGCAAAGTCTAGCATTGAAGAAAAAATTGCTCAATTAACACTACGTGCCGAAAAACCGCTAAAAGTTCGCAAACAGGTGCAATTGTTATTATCTAAATTATTAGCCTTAAAAGATATTGTCCATTATGGTGACATGCTCATCAAACGTGAGCAATTAATCGCACAATGGCAGATCATGTTAGAAGATTTAGTTTTATTTGATGCTGAAGAACAAACCAGCTTGATCACCAAATATCAAAGTATTATTAATCAATTAGATAAAACATTCGCTGTTAAAGCGGAACAATATCAACAAGACAAAATCGCTCAAAAAATACAATTAGAGCAGCAGCAATTCAAGCAACAACTTGATGATGAAATTAATACCATTAACCAGCAGTTAGTGACCTCAGTTTTTGAAAACGAGTTGATTGAAGAGCAAATCTTTGTGACTAAGCTTGAAAAATTAATGCAAACGTTAAATGATTGTTCATTAAATGATGCTGATAAAAGTGTTTATCAAGATAAAATTAAACAACAACAGAAACGCCTTTCACAGTTAGGTGAAATAGCTCAGTCGGTGAGTCAAGCAACACAGTTGATCTCAAAAATAGCTCAGTTAGCATTACCAGCAACACTGCAAGAGTTTAATGAGCGTAATGTTGTTTATCAAGATTGGCTGTTGCAGTGGCACAAGGTTGAAAAACAAAGCGATGGATTATTACCCGAATCAATTACGATGGCTTATCAAGAAATAAATCAACGCTGGCAGCAAGGCTTAAAACCTTTTATCAGCCAGCAAAATAAGCTTTTTAATCAAACCCGTAAAAAATTGCATGATTTAAAACGCTTATTACATAGTGGCAAATACAATACCTGTTTTGGTTTGTTTAAAAAAACACAACAACAATACGAAGCATTGTCAGGTCAGCAACAACAGCGCTTACAGCGTGATTTTATTAATATCAGCGAGAAAATAGCTGAACTTAGTGATTGGGAACATTATATCGCCACACCGAAAAAACAAGAGCTGTTAATTGAAATACAAAAATTAGTGGCTAAACCGTGTGATAATCCCAATGATCAAGCTGATCAAGTAAAACAGTATCGCAAGCAATGGAATATATTAGGCCATGCTGATGATGAAATTGATCAAACATTAAATGAACAATTTAACGATAGTTGTGAGCAGGCATTCGCCCCTTGTCGAGCTTTTTACGGTGAACAAGAAAAAATTCGTGAGCAAAACTATCAACAAAGAGCCAAAGTCATAGAGCAAGCAAAAGTATTGGTGCAACAACTTGAAACAGACCGATTGACTGATAAAAATATTGATTGGAAGCTATTAGATAATAATTACAATAAGATCAATCAAAACTGGCAAAAGGCTGGTGAAGTTGAACGCAATAAGTATAAGCCGCTGTTAACCCAGTTTATGTTGACATTATCACCGATTAAAGCAGCCATTAACGAGTATCATTTAAAAAATAGTGAATTAAAAAAACAGCTTGTTTTTCAGGCAGAGCAAATGTTAGCTGATACGGATATTAATCAAGCGGTGCACAATGTTAAAAACTTACAAGCAAAATGGCGAGAAATAGGTTATGCCGGAGCTCGACAAGACAATAAATTATGGCAATTATTTAGAAAAGCAAATGATCAAATCTTTGCTAATCGAGATCAAAATAAAGCAGAAGAACAAAATATATTGCTGCAAAAAGAGCAATCTTTTCAGCAATCGTTAACCAACCTTAAAGAACAATTTTCAGGTGAACTGTCCGTTATACAATTACAAAACTTAGTTGCTGATGTTAATGATTTACTCTCTCAACTTGCTAATAATAAACCGATTATTAAAAGAATGGTTCAACAAACAGAACAATTTATTAATGAAATCAAAGCAACGATCACCATTCGAAAAGGTAAAGACAAACAATTACAATGGCACACTATTTTTACTTTGATCAAACAAATTGCCAATGATCAAATTAATCATCATGATTTGGTAGAACACCCCTTATTTGAACAATTAAGCTCAACATGGCAGAAAAAACTGTTAGAAGTTATTAAGACTGAATGCAATGCGGATCGTGATGTTAAAACCCTTGAGTTAGAAATATTAGCGGGTATTGAGTCGCCTAAAGAGTTAAGCAAACAACGAATGTCTGTACAAGTTGCACTAATGCAAGAACAAATGACGGCAGGTAAAAATATTAATTTAGAAAATATGTTTCTTAGTTGGTTGCAATTAGGCAAGCTAGCTAAAAATGATTTGCTGCAAATTGATAGAATTGCCCCTATTTTTGTAAATAGCAATGGCTAATAGTTGCAAATATGTTTTTGTAAAAAAGGTTGTGTAACCGATCTATTTATTTAAACAAGGGGTGTTAATTCACCGCGTAAATTTTGCAACATCAGCTGCTTGATTTCGGTAAAACTCAAGGTTTGACTGAGTAAATAATGTAATTTAGTTAAGGTCGCTTCTAACGTCATATCTTGACCACTGATCACTCCAGCCTGAGTTAACCATGTGCCCGTTGCGTAACCGCCCATATTAACGGTGCCCTTAATACATTGACTACAGTTAACGACCACAATTTCATTCTCAACCGCTGCCTGCAAACATGCCATTAATCCTTTATCTTGCGGGGCATTGCCAACGCCATAACTACGCACAATTAAAGCTTTAACAGGTTGTTTTATAATATTGCTGATCAGTTCACTGCTTATGCCAGGATATAAATGGGCAACACCAATAGGTTGGGGCGTAATTTTATTTAATTTAAGTGGTGTTGGCTCACTTGCCGTTATTGTCCCAGCAATAAGCTTGATACTAATACCCGCTTCTAACAACGGCGGCATATTAGGTGAATCAAAAGCATTAAAACCATCGGCATATGCTTTAATGCAACGATTGCCACGATATAACTTGTTGTTAAAATATAAACCGACTTCACTGATCGGATAATTTGCCGCAATGAATAAAGAGTTTAATAAATTAACCTGACCATCTGAGCGTAATTGCGTTAAAGGTATTTGTGAACCCGTGACGATAACGGGTTTTGATAAATTTTCAAACATGAACGACAGTGCCGAGCTGCTGTATGCCATCGTATCGGTACCGTGCAACACCACAAAGCCATCATAATCGTCATAATGAGCCTTAATATCATCGGCAATACGTTGCCAATCATTAGGTGCCATGTTTGACGAATCAATTAAAGGCTGATATTCATTGATGGTAAAATCGGGCATTTCAGGACGATTAAAATCGGGCAGCGCTTTTATTGATTGCGTTAAATGGCCTTTAACAGGAATATAACCATGGCGACTCGCCTTCATTCCAATCGTACCGCCAGTATAGGCAATATAAATCTTCTTTTTCATTTTAACTCGCTACTTACTATTAACATTGTAACTAGTTAACTTCACAACTATCACAAAATGAATAAATGCCTTGAGGATCATTAAACTGTCTCATTTTATTTAGTTCAGTTGCTAGTGAGGATATAAATTGGTCAACGGGACTTTGAGCTTTATTAGTGGTTAAGCCTAACCAAGACGAAGCTTGGCCAAAAAAGTTTTGAAAAAACTGATCGCGCGCCGACACTTCTTTCTCAATTAATAAGGTTTCATAATTTTTAAGTTTTGCCAGTTTTGCTGCTGCAACTACGGCATCAGTTAAACCACCAAGTTGATCAATCAAGCCTAATTCTTTTGCTTTTTGGCCTGTCCATACATGCCCTTGCGCTATAGCGTCAACTTGAGCTAACGTCATATTACGATTTTTAGCCACTAAACTAATGAAATCTTGGTAACCACGATTAATATTTAATTGAAACAGTTGCGCCATACCATCAGTTAACGGTCGTGCAAAGTTGAAACCCGCTAGTTCTGTGGTGCCAACACCATCGCTGTGTACACCTAATTTATTTAACGCTTTTTCAAACGTCATCATCATACCGAAAATACCGATAGACCCCGTAATGGTGGTTGGTGCAGCAAATATTTCATCGGCGGCCGCAGATATCCAATATCCACCCGAAGCGCCATAGGTTCCCATTGATGCAACAACGGGTTTACCTGCGGCCTTTAATAATTCCACTTCTTGACGAATGATCTCGGAGGCATACGAACTACCGCCAGGACTGTCAACTCGTAATACAACCGCTTTTACTCGCTTATTTTTACGTGCTTTACGTAACAGCTTGGCCGTGCTGTCACCACCAATAGTGCCGGGGTCTTGCTCGCCATTTAAAATAGTACCTTTGGCGACAATAATCGCTACTTTATCGGTGCTTGGACTGTTTAACGAGGGCATTGAAGCATTAATAGTCGCTAAATAATTATCAAAGTTAATTTGATTAAAACTTGTTCCTGTGCGGTTTTTACCAACCATGGCAATTAAATCACTACGCATTTGTTCTCGAGTTTTAAGTGCATCAACCCAGTGGTTGTTAAGCGCATATTCAGCAAAATTACTCTTGTTTTTAGAAAATTTAGCAACTAAATCTGCGGTGGTTTCATCAAAATTATCAATACTAAAACCTCGTTGTTCAGCAACATCTTTCTTATAAACGCTCCATAATTCATTGAGCCATAGACGATTTGCTTCTTTTGCTGCGGGCGACATGTCATCGCGCATATAAGGCTCAACGGCTGATTTATAAGTACCCACTCTAAAAATATGTTGGCTAATATTTAATTTATCGAGTGCCGATTTAAAGTACATTGGGTAGCTACCATAACCTTCGAGCAATAACCATCCTTGCGGATTTAACCAAACTTGATCGGCATAGCTAGCCAAATAATATTGATTTTGACTGTATTGATCACCCAAGGAGATAACTTGTTTTTTTGAGGCTTTGAATGATTGAATGGCTTGGGCAATTTCTCGTAATTTAGTTAATCCCGATCTATCTAAACCTTGCAAATTTAATACTAATAACTTGATCCTATCATCCTGTTTTGCTTCATTGATCACGTTGATAATGTCATCAAGTAAAATTTCAGGGCGTTGTTCTTTTTTATTGAACGCTTCATTTATAAATGCATCCATGGGCTCTATCTGGTGTTTTTGTTCAACAATGTCACCACGCAAATCTAAAACTAAGGCCGTGTTTTTAGGTACATCAACCGCTATTTGTTTGCTAGTGTTTACAACAACGGTGATAAATATAAAAATAAAGCCAAAAAAGATAAGGTTAAGCACTATTTTTTTGAAGGTGTTAACAACTTGCCAAAGCGATGATAAAAAGCGCATGAAAAAATTTTTCTTTTTTTGTATCGGTACTTGCCTAGATTCTTGCATTTAAAAATACTTAGTTAATTTGGTTCATAACGCTATGCTACTTAAATTTAGTTAGGTAGAGTAGGATTAAGTATAAATAAATTGTAACTATTTTTGAAAGAACTTAGCTAAGGCTTAGTTCTTATTAACGAATAAACATTTAAAGGGTTAAATATGTTCACCACAATTTGTAAACTTTATCCAAGATTTTTAGAAAAATTATCATTATTTGACGGGATACCGTCGCTGTTGATCCGCGTCTACCTTGCACCCGTTTTTATTATTGCCGGTTATAATAAACTTGGCTTGGGTGATCCCGATATCACCGGCTTTTCGAGTTTATTGGCTAGTCCTAATATTGTTGAATGGTTTGGTAATGCCCAATGGGGGCTGGGATTACCCTTTCCTGATTTATTAGCCAATTTGGCGGCGTGGTCTGAATTTTTAGGTGGTTGGTTTTTATTATTTGGTTTACTTTCTCGTTTAGTGTCAATTCCGTTAATGTTCACTATGGTGGTCGCGATGACATCCGTTCATGCCGACAATGGCTGGTTTGCCATAGCACCAACAAATCCTGATACCAGCCCTGCTAAAGTTATGTCTTGGTTAGGTTTTGAGCAAGGTACTCTTAGTATGAAAAGTAGCGAAGAAACAAGTGTTCGCTTAGCAAAAATTCGAGAAATAGTTGAACAATATGGTAATACCGATTGGCTTTACGAGAAAGGAAATATTGTTATCTTAAATAATGGCATTGAATTTGCGATGACTTATTTTATTATGTTGCTAGTGATTTTATTTACTGGAGGAGGGCGATTTACTAGCATCGATTATTTCCTGCGTCGACAAGTATGTAAAATACACTCATCATCTTTGTGAGCTGAAACGCATATCAATAAGATCGGCAAAATATAACAATCAATACGATCTGCCGATCTTATATATACTCATGATACTTCTAAGTGCGATTGTAGGTTGACTTTCAGGCCATCAAATGAATAAGACGGGCTGAAAGCCCGACCTACATTTCGAAGAATATTCCGTAAACGTAACCGTTAAAATGCCGCATTATTTGGTGTTCGTGGAAAAGGAATAACATCACGAACATTTTGCATCCCCGTAGCATAAACGACCAAACGCTCGAAACCTAAACCAAAACCGGCATGAGGCACAGTGCCGTAGCGACGTAAATCACGATACCAACTATAATCAGCTGGATCTAAATTCATCTCAGCTAAACGGGAATCTAACACCTCAAGGCGTTCTTCACGCTGGCTACCACCAATAATCTCACCAATACCTGGTGCTAAAATATCCATTGCTGCCACGGTTTTGCCATCATCATTTAAGCGCATATAAAATGATTTAATTTCTTTAGGATAATTTTGTAATACCACGGGACCATTAAAATGTTCTTCAGCTAAATAACGCTCGTGCTCAGAGTTTAAGTCAACGCCCCAAGCGACAGAGTTCTCAAATTTCTTATCGCAATTTTCTAAAATAGTGATGGCGTCGGTGTAATCTAAACGCACGAAATCAGAGTTAATAACCGCATTGAGACGATCTAATACCGTTTTATCAACACGCTGTTGGAAAAACGCCATGTCATCACTGCGTTCATCTAACACTGCCTTGAATACATATTTCAGCATTTCTTCTGCTAAATCAGCCGCATCACTAAGATCTGCAAAAGCGATTTCTGGTTCGATCATCCAAAACTCAGCTAAATGTCGACTAGTATTCGAATTTTCAGCACGAAAGGTTGGCCCAAAAGTATAAACTTTCGATAACGCATTACAGTAGGTTTCAACATTAAGTTGTCCTGAAACCGTTAAAAAAGTCTCTTTACCAAAAAAATCTTGGCTATAATCAACGGTTCCTTGATCGGTACGAGGTAAATTTTCCATATCTAACGTACTGACTCGGAACATTTCTCCCGCACCTTCACAATCACTACCGGTAATTAATGGCGTGCTGATCCAAAAGTAGCCTTTTTGATGCAAAAAACGGTGTACTGCTTGTGCTAAACAATTTCGAACACGCGTTACCGCACCACCAATATTAGTTCGAGCTCTTAAATGCGCTTGTTCGCGTAAAAATTCTATGCTGTGACGTTTTGCTGCCATAGGGTAGGTCTCTGGATCTTCGACAAAACCTAATACTTCGACTTTCGTTGCTTGAATTTCGAATGATTGCCCTTTACCAGGTGATTCAACTAAAATACCGTCAATTTTAACAGAGCAACCGGTTGTTAATTTTAATACTTCGTCTTGGTAATTTGACAAATCGTTAGGCACAATGGCTTGAATAGCGTCGAAACATGAACCATCATGGATAGCTAAAAATGAAATTCCTGCTTTTGAATCACGGCGTGTTCGGATCCAACCATTCACTGAAATACTTTCGTTAACAGGGTACTTTCCTGCTAAGACATCAGTGATCGATATAACTGACATTTTGTCGACCTCTTCTTGTAAACTTTTTTATCAAATCAAATAATTTTAAGGTTTGCTATGTTACCGCGCTTGTTGTGTTTCACAAGCAAAAGTTATCATCAATTAGAGGATTATTGAAATTATCTACTGTTTTGCAGTGAATAGCCGCCATGCTCTTGATGATGAATTGATAAAAGTGTTTCGAATAATTGCGTCAAATGGTATAAATGCAAAAATAATAATTTTTAATAAAATTAAAAACTCAGCAAAATAACCGAGATGTATTAATGAGGCGCGAAAACGAACGGCGAAGTAAAGTAGACTTTTGGGTAGTTTTTTCTCGCGTACTTGCTATTGTTGGTTGGCTATTATTTATTGTCGCTTTAGTGGTTTCTTTTTATGCAGCACCAGAAATAGAATATGGTATTGTTCGTTTTCATGGCCTTGAAGTTAGAAAAATATGGCAACCGCAACTGACAAATTATTTATATGCCACCTTATG
>CAZVPC010000096.1:0-10351 GCA_964629005.1 uncultured Pseudoalteromonadaceae bacterium
GTGGGGGAAGGGGGGGCACTCCTCAGCAACACTCATTCCCTCACCGCCTCTATTCCGATCTATTTTTTTTACAAAAGTATCTATAAAAAGAATATTCATTCAAATTACATCCCCACTACTCAGAAACTGAACAAGCCAATCTATACCTGAGTCTTCGTAGTTCTCGTACACGGAAATTCTATCTAACCCAGCCATTATAACTCCCCTTGTAATTTAGCTATATCCACACCCAGAATATCAGCAATTAAACCCTCTGCTTTTTTCTCTAGGGTGATTATGTCAGTTGCGACCTCGATCATTTTACGCAGTGGTTTATGTTGGTAGAAGTATTTATTAAAGCTGATCTCGTAACCTATTTTGGTGCTATCAAGGTTTATCCATGCCTCTGCTACATGCGGTTGTACTTCATCAAGGAAATATTGGTGAATTTCGCTGTTGTTAACCTGTGCTTTATCTTCAGCGTACTCTTTATTTTCAAGGTAAGTTAACGGCACTGATTCGGCATCACGCAAGTCTGCATTGGTTTCATAAACGGTAAATTCATTTTTGTTATGCGTGCTAAAGTAACCAAAGTCAGCCAGCACTTTAGGTAAAGAGTCCGCTTGCTGACAACCTAAATGGTTTAATAGTTCATCTAATCTTTCTTGTTTAAACTTAACCACTTTTTTAATCACTTTAACGGCATTTTCATCGTACCAACTTACCGCGTCTACAATGGTCTTTTTCTCAGCAGGCGTTATTTTAATGAGCTCTGCTTTATTTGATTTTTTATCGTCGGCACTCTGCTTTGAATGAAGCTTCTTAATTGCTAGGTCAACATCCACTTTAAATTTGTTAAAATCGTTATATTCTTTATCAGCGAATGCTGTTAACAGCGCTGCTGCCATTTGGTGGACATTACGCAGTTTTAACCACATTTTTGTATCGAATAATTTGGTTTTTGCTTTGGCATTTAAGCTGATGTCGTTGTCTTCACACCATGTTAAGATCTCTTTTTCAATATTTTTTAAGAAATCCGCATCATATACCGAATCGCCATATTCACCATAAATATGTTCCATGGGCTCACTCAGGGTTTTATCAAAACGCAACGGGGCAATTAACTCAGCGCTAAATTTCGCTTTGCGGCGATCGGGGCGTTCAATATTTACTTTGTAATAGCCAAAATCATCGTTGTTAAATACTTTTGTAGCAATGCCTGTTGCATTACCTGTTCCATCAATAGAGTGTGTTAATTGACGATCTATGGTTGTTGAATATAAATAGCTTTGCGTGATCTCGCTAATATGTTCAGGCGAGAATTCACAGTTTTTATTACCTAAATTTTTACGTAATTTACGGAACAACAAACTGGCGTCAATCAGTTGCACTTTGCCTTGGCGGTTTTCTGGTTTGTTGTTATTTAATAACCAGATATACGTGGTAATACCCGTGTTGTAGAAGAGGTTATTGGGCAATTGCACAATAGCGTCAAGCATGTCGTTTTCAATAAGGTAACGGCGAATATTACTTTCACCCGAGCCAGCATCACCTGTGAATAAACTTGAACCGTTATGAACCGAGGCAATACGAGAACCTAACGGACTACTACCGCCTTTGGCAATGGTTGTTTTCATCTTACTGACCATTTCCATCAAAAATAATAATTGTCCATCGCTAGAGCGCGGCGTGGCATCGGTAGCTGCTTTATTACCCCAATAGTCTGCTAGTTCAATAATAAAACGCGAGTCAATAACGTCTTTGCCGTCTTTAATGTATTTTTGTTCACTCGCCCAGCTTTTGCCGTAAGGGGGATTTGACAGCATAAAGTCGAATTTATTGCTGGCAAATTCATTAATAGATAAGGTTGAGCCGACTTTAATATTTTCAGGGTTGTTGCCTTTGATCATCATGTCGGATTTACAAATAGCATAAGTTTCTGGGCTTACTTCTTTACCGTAAAGGTGAATATCTCTGCTGGCACTTTCAGTAGGATATTTTTCATGAATAAAATTTTGCGCTTCGGTCAGCATACCGCCACTGCCACAAGCAGGGTCGTATACGGTTAAGGTGAGTGGTAAGTCTTTTTTAATCGGATCAAATACTAGGTGAGTCATTAGCTCGATAACTTCACGCGGGGTAAAATGCTCTCCGGCTTCTTCGTTGTTGTCTTCGTTAAATTGTCGAATAAGCTCTTCAAATACATAACCCATGCCTAAGTTGGTTAATGCGGGCAGGGTATTACCGTCAGGGTCTTCAATATCAAAGGGCGTTAAATTGATATTAGGTGAAACAAATTTTTCTAACACGTCTAATAATATGTCGCTTGCTGCCATTTTACGCACTTGGTTGTGCAGCTCAAAACAGGCAATAATTTCTTTTACGTTACCGCTAAAACCATTTAAATATTCTTCAACGTTAGCGAGTAGTATTTGCTGATTATTGGTGGCTGTGCTGAATAAGCTTTTTAATGTCCATTTAGAGGTATTGTAAAACACATAACCTGATTCTTCTATGAGCGGCGCATCATCGAGTTCTGTCGCTTGCATTTCTTGTTTTTGAAATTTAACTTCGGCTAATACCGCCTCTTTAGTTGGCTCAAGCAAGGTGTCTAAACGGCGTAAAACCACCATGGGTAATATTACGTCACGGTATTTTCCTCGCACGTATACGTCACGCAAGCAATCATCAGCAATTGACCAGATAAATGAGATAAGTTTGTTGTGTGTGCTGTGGTCCATGTTGTATTTCCTAGTAATTCTTAATGCTTAAGTTAACACGATTTAATTGTGTTAACTTGATGATTTTTGTGTTCATTTAGTAACTCGGTTAATGCTGGCGTGATCCCATCCTGTGATGATATCCTTAAAAAATTAAAGTGATCATACGCAAGTGTTGCTTTTTAATGAATAAGGGGGTTGGTTAGGTGCTTACTTTCCAATTGATGACAGGATAAAAGCAATGATCATGAAAAAATAACCAAGTGCTAACCATACCGCTTCGTCATTTTTAGCACGTCTCTTTTGATAAGCAGAGAAAATACAGCTAAAATGCCGTTATTAATAACTTAATTATAAGTTCAGAGCGAAATACATGTTAGCACTAAGATCTTTTTTTTATGCCTTACTTAAATGGCCGGTTAGGTTATTAGTACGCAGTAGTATTATCCCCGACAATGTGATCGAGTCATCTAATATTAATACTAAGCAGCCTATTTTCTATGTTATTCGTCATCAATCGGCGAGTGATTTAATTACTTTACAACAGGCATGTAAAAAAATGTCTTTGCCTGATCCACTTGAAAAAGTTGAAATAAAAGGTGAAGAATTTGATCGAACCTTGTGCTTAGCCAAATCAAGCTCTATTTTATCATGGCATAAACGCTCAAAAACCAATGCGATCAAGCTAGGTTTAAAAATATTAAGTCAACATCAGCTTGATGATAACTTAGACGCACAATTAATTCCGGTTAATATGACTTGGGGGCGCACGCCGACTAAAGAGAAAAATAATGCCGATGCCGGCACCTTGTTGGCAGATCAAGAGTCACCTAATTTTTTACGTAAATTTTTCATTGTGTTATTTTTAGGTAGACGCTCTTTAGTGCGTTTTAGTAATGCTGTTTCTTTTCGTTACATGGCAGATCATCATGGTTGTAACGAAAAAACAGCGCATAAATTATTACGGGTAGCACGTTTTCATTTTTATCGACAAACCGTATCGGTAATGGGGCGACGTTTAATGCACCGCCAACAAATGTTCACGGCTTTATTCGCTAATCCGGCAATAAAACGTGTGCTTGAAGATGAAGTTAACAGTAAAAACATTAGTGCTGAAAAAGTGAGAAAAAAAGCACTCAACATTATGGATGAAATTGCAGGTGATTATCGTGACAGCATGATCCGTGTTGGTGAACGTGTACTCGGTTGGTTATGGAAACGCTTATACAGCAATATTCAAGTGACTAATTTTGATACCGTTAGACAACTCGCTCAAGACGGTCATGAAATTATTTATGTGCCTTGTCATCGTAGTCACATGGATTATTTATTATTAACGTACACTATTTTTCATCAGGGTTTAGTTACGCCACGAATAGCGGCGGGGATTAATCTGAATTTTTGGCCCGCAGGTACTGTTTTTAGAAAAGCAGGTGCCTTTTTTATTCGCCGCAGCTTTGGCGGCAATCGAATGTACTCCACTATTTTTCGCGAATACTTGGGGCTGTTATTTGAGCGGGGTTATTCAGTAAAGTATTATGCCGAGGGAGGACGCAGTCGCACGGGTAAAATTTTACCCCCAAAAACAGGCATGTTCGCTATGACTATTCAAAGCATGTTGCGTGGCATTAACCGTCCGTTAAGCATAGTGCCGGTGTACTTAGGTTATGATCATGTCATGGAAGTAGCCACTTATCATAAAGAACTAAGCGGTGATAAAAAGAAAAAAGAGTCTATTTTAGGGGTATTTAAAGCGATCCGTAGTTTACGCAATTATGGCAACGGTTATGTAAATTTTGGTGAACCCATTAATATTAATCATTTTTTGAATCAACACGTACCTGATTGGAAAGAGGCTATTGATCCCGTCGATCCACAAAAACCGAGTTGGTTAACACCAACCGTTAATGTCTTAGCAAATCAGGTCATGGCTAGCGTAAACCAAACGGCGGCAATTAGCAGTGTTGCGCTAGTCGCATTAATATTATTAGCCTCTGAATATAAAGCCTTAACTAAAACAGAATTGATAAACCAGCTAGATTTTTTCTTAACCCTGCAACGAAAGGCTCCTTATAGCCACTTATTAACCGTACCCGAAATTTCAGCAGAAACTATGTTAAACGAGGTGGTCGCTTTAAATAAAGTGGCGATAAAAAGCGATATTCATGGTGAAATTATTTCTTTGTCAGGTAACAGCGCCTTAGAAATGAGTTATTACCGTAACAACATCTTACATACTTATGTTTTACCTTCATTAGTCTGTTGTATTTTGAATCGTTATAACAAGATCAGTGCGGCAGACCTAAACCATTATGTACAAGTATTCATGGCGTTGCTCCAAAAAGATTTATTCTTATGGCAACAAAATGATGATATTGAGCGACAAATACAACAAGTGTTAATACTATTAACCGCAAAAAATATAACCAAACAAAGCAAGGCTGGTTTTTGGTCGTTAAATGATGACGTTAACGCTAAAAGTAAAATACGTTTAATGAGTTTAGTCATTGACGAAAGCTTGCAACGTTTTGCTATTTTAACCAGTTTAGTGAATAACAAAGCGCCACTAACGCGTAGTCAGTTAGAAAAAAACGCAGTGATCATTGCGCAACGTTTATCACTAATAAATCATATTAACGCGCCAGAGTTTACTGATAAAAAAGCACAAACCACGTTAATTAATGCGATGAAAACTGAGGGGTTTCTTGAAAACGACCAACAAGGTAAATTGATTGCAAGCGCATCCTTTGAACAATTTTTTCAACTAGTTAAATCGTTAGTCAATATTGAAGTTTTGCAGAGTATTAATTTGCAGTAAATAATTTAATTTTTATATTTCAGTAGATTAACTAGCTTTAAAATAAATTTTAGGTTTAATAACAAGTGAGTGTTCTACTCTTTTGCTAGTTATAATAACTCAATAAAAATACCAATAAAAATAATCAAACCTACCCAATGATTATTTAAAAAGGCTTTGAAACACAAATCACGATCACGGTTATTGATCAGCATTTGTTGGTAGCTAAATAACCCTGCGCAGATAACTAAGCTTAAATGATAAGGCCAACCAAAGGCGGCAAGTTCACCAACAGTAAACAATAATGCCAGTACAATTAGTTGTAATAATGCAATGATACGTTTATCGTGCTTGCCAAATAGAATGGCGGTAGACTTAACCCCAATACGCAAGTCGTCGTCACGATCAACCATGGCGTACATAGTATCGTATGCCACTGTCCATAAAACATTAGCACTAAACAACAACCAAGCTAGCGTAGGAATGCGACCATAAATTTCAGCAAATGCCATGATCATGCCCCAACTAAATGCGGCCCCCAATACTACTTGCGGCAATTGGGTATAACGTTTCATAAACGGATACGAAATCGCTAGCAATAAGGCAACCACTGATAATTTTAAGGTATATAAATGTAATGAGCTTGCTAAGCCAAAAGCAGCAGCAACTAACATCATGAAAATAAATAACGCCTCGTAACTGCTTAATAAACCTGATACTAGCGGACGATTTCTAGTACGAGCAACCTCACCATCAACTTTTCGATCGGCAAAATCATTGATCACGCAACCAGCGCTACGCATTAAGAACACGCCAAGGCTAAAAATAAATAATAAATGAAAATTGGGAATACCGTCAGCAGCCAACCACAGTGCCCAATAAGTTGGCCACAGTAATAAATACGTACCAATGGGTTTATCCATGCGCGTGATCAGTTTAAAACCTAACCATTTATTGGCAATAGTTTTGTTGCTAAAACCGCCCATCATAAATAAACACCTTGTACATACGCAAACGCATTGGGTAAAAAAACTTCAGCAACCATGATCGGCTTATGATTTAAAATAAAGAGTGATCTTCTGCCCCAAATATCATGGCTTAACCCTAACGATAATTGCTGAGCAAACTGTGCTACCGTACTGTGTTGATCAAAAACAGAAACTTCAATGGAGCGGCGTTCAAGTAATGGATTATTAAACAATACCTGCCCTAATGGTTGCGTACCTAAATGAGCTAACTGCTGTTCTTCACCCGTTAAACTACTCAAAGGTAATAAACTGCGCGCAAAAACCTGTGGTTGTTCATCGCAATATAAAACCACCTCACGCACCAATACTTGCTCTCCTGACACAATATTGCCATTAGCTTCTTCAGACTGACAGGCCTCAACTCGTTGACCAATAACGTCTACCCTAAAGTGCTGACAATATCGTTTTAAACGCGCTGTTAGTGAGCTGGGATCGTATAGCCAGTTAAATAAAGTCGGTTGTAATAATTGCTTTGGTTCTGACTGCCACTGTGTGGCGAGTCTTACAGGAAATGTTTGTGGTAACTTGGTCATGTAAACTAGTAATCAATATCAATAGCGACATCATAACAGGAATTAAATCACCGTGCTGCTTTGTTCGAAATCAACCGTGCTTTTTTACTTAGAAAAAGGGGTGACGTGGTCAGAGGTCTCCAATCTTTTGTGAGGACTTAATAGTTAAGCCCCCACTTGTTTGGTCAAAATCAAGTTTCCATTTTTATTGCTTAGGAGTCAGCAAAAGGATTAACTAAAATGATCGTTTCATTGCGATCGGGGCCAGTAGAAACAATGTCTACGGGGACGCCAGTTAATTCTTCAATGCGTTTTATATAAGCTTTGGCATTAATGGGTAATTGTTCAAACGTTTGCAAACCAAAGGTGTTTTCTGACCAACCGGCTAATTCTTCATAGACAGGGACAATTTTTTCATAACCTTCAGCAGCGGTTGGTGGCACAGTGACTAACTCACCGTTTGCGTTTTTATAAGCGGTACAAATTTTTAAGCTCGTTAAACCATCGAGTACGTCGAGTTTGGTTAAGCAAAAACCAGTAACACTATTTACTTGTACGGCTCTATGCATAGCAACGGCGTCAAACCAACCGCAACGACGTTCACGGCCAGTTGTTGCACCAAATTCATGGCCAACAGTACCTAAGTGATCACCAATTTTGTCTTTGAGTTCGGTGGGAAATGGTCCTGAGCCAACACGAGTGGTATACGCTTTAGTGATCCCTAAAACATAGTCAATATGACAAGGGCCAAAACCACAACCTGTAGATACGCCACCGGCGGTAGTATTCGATGAAGTCACATAAGGATAAGTACCATGATCAATATCTAATAAGGTACCTTGCGCGCCTTCAAACATAATAGCATCGCCATTAATTCTGGCTTGATCTAAAATTTCGGCGACATCGGCAGTCATCGCTTTGATCGTTTGTGCTACAGCCATGGCATCATTTAGTATTTCATCATAGTCAACGGGATCAACGTGGTAATACTGAGTTAATGAAAAGTTATGATAATCGACTACTTCTTTGAGTTTGCTGGCAAATGTTTCGGGACAAAACAAATCACCCACGCGTAAGCCACGACGAGCTACTTTATCTTCATAAGCAGGGCCGATACCACGACCAGTGGTACCAATGGCTTTACTACCCCGAGCTTCTTCTCGTGCTGCGTCTAAGGCATTGTGATAAGGTAAAATTAAAGGACAAGCATCGCTGATCAGCAAACGCTCTCGTACTGGTACGCCTTTGGCTTCTAACATGGCAATTTCTGTCATTAGTGCTTTCGGGCAAAGTACTACGCCATGACCAATCAAGCATTTCACATTATCACGTAAAATTCCCGAGGGGATCAAGTGCAGAACAGTTTTTTCACCATCAATAACTAGCGTATGGCCTGCGTTATGTCCGCCTTGATAACGAACCACATAATTCGCTTTCTCTGTGAGTAAATCAACAATCTTACCCTTACCTTCGTCACCCCATTGGGTGCCAAGCACTACGACGTTTTTGCTCATGTTTTTTTATTTCGAAAAAAAATCAGGCGGGGATTCTATCAAAATTCAAATGTGAGTCCAAGCAGTTATGGTGCTTTTTTCAGCGTTGCTGATCTTAAAAGTATTAAATTAATGGTTAATAAATAAAATAACGGCACCTAAGGTCATCATTATCAAACCAATAGTGCGAATGGTACTTGGCGATTCAGCGGCTATTTTTTTTATGTAGGCTTGCCATTTGTTGGGAAATAATGCGGGAATGAGTCCTTCTAAAATACAGACGAAACCTATAGCCATCAGTATATTAGTTGTCATAAGTAGATCCTCTAAAAAAAACAAGGGCACTCAATGTGCCCTTATTATTAATAATGTCGCGGTTGGCACATTATTTTTTAGCTTTTTTAAAATATTGGAAAAAATCACTATCTGGTTTTAATACCAAAACATCATTTTTACTATTAAAGCTCTTTTCATAAGCTTGCAAGCTACGATAAAAGCCAAAAAATTCAGCATCTTTAGTGTAAGCGTCGGCATACACTTTAGCGGCGGCGGCATCACCTTCACCACGTATTAACGATGCTTTCATTTGTGCACTTGCTAGCATTACCGTGACTTTTGCATCAATGGTGGCGCGAATGATCTCGGATTGTTCTTGCCCTTGTGATCTGTGCTCTTTAGCAACCGCAGTACGCTCAGCACGCATGCGTTCATAAATAGAGTTACTGACTTCTAGCGGTAAATTAATGGCCTTAACGCGCACATCAATCACTTCAATACCTAAGTCTTCTTTACTACTTTTGGCACTTTCAAGCGCTTTTGACATAAAAGTAGAACGATCACCCGATACAATCTCTTTAATGGTACGGTTACCAAATTCGGTACGTAGGCCATTATTAATTTTTTGCTTTAATAACGCTTTAGCATTTTCAATCGAACCTGAGGTACGTAGAAAAAAGGTTGAAAAGTCAACAATACGCCACTTGGCATAGGAGTCGACCATCAGATCTTTTTTCTCTGAGGTTACAAAACGATCAGGAGCTTCATCTAACGTTTGAATACGCGCATCAAATTTGCGTACTGATTGAATAAACGGAATTTTAAAATGTAGCCCTGGTTCAAAAACTATCATTTTACTTTGAGCATCACGTTTAATTTTAGAAAACTGAAATACTATACCGCGTTGACCTTCATTAATGACAAAGACCGACGAGATAGTCAACATTACGAGTAACACGAGTACAGCAATAAAAAAATTCTTCATGGTTTAGTTTCTCCCATTACTAAAACGGTCTGAACGACCCGTGCGTCGAGGAGCGGTCTTCGATACTGATTGCTGACTAACTCTGGGAGCAGTATTCGTTAAACTACGATTTACAGAGGATTGTTGTTGCATAATTTTATCCAACGGTAAGTAAATCATATTATTACCACCATCAACATCAATCATTATTTTAGAGGTTTTACTGTAAATTTTTTCCATTGAGGCCAAATACATACGTTGACGAGTTACTTTGGGGGCTGCTTGATACTCAGGTAATATTTTATTAAAACGAGCCACTTCACCCTCGGCATCAAGTAAAACTTGTGCTTTATAGGCAAGAGATTCTTGTTCCATGCGTTTTACTCGACCGCGTGCCCTAGGTTCGATACCACGCGCATAAGCTTCTGCTTCGCGCAAATAACGGACTTCATCTTCTTGAGCAGAAATTGCATCATCAAAAGCATCTTTAACTTCTTCTGGAGGACGTGCGTCTTTAAAGTTAACATCGACAATGATCAAACCTAAGTTATAACCTTTGATAATTCGTTCTAATTCTTGCCA
>CAZVPC010000097.1:0-10072 GCA_964629005.1 uncultured Pseudoalteromonadaceae bacterium
TAAACAACGAAACGTAACAAATAAAGGATAGGTTGCGCGCAACCTATCCTTTTTTTAATCACCAAGATAAGTTTACCTTTTTAAATGAAAATAATTTTGATTGAAATCAATAAACTAAATTTAATGGTTAATATTATTTTCTACGGCCCAAATAGCGGCTTCTACTCGTGATTTTAAGCCTAGTTTTTTTAATAAATTTTTAACATGAACCTTTACTGTTGCTTCGGTAATGCCTAATTTATGGGCAATGTTTTTGTTGCTTTTACCGCTAGCAATTAACTTTAAGTTTTCTAATTCTCGACTAGTTAAGCTTTCTATTGAGGCTTTTTTAGTGGTAGATGGTCGCAGTGAGCGCGCTAAAATTTGTGTTAAGGGGCTACTAATAACCAATTCGCCGGCAATGGCTAAATTAATTTTTTCAATGAGTTCCTCTGGTTCACTGTCTTTAAGTAAATAACCATCCGCATTAAATTTTAGTGCTTGTAAAACATCATTTTCACTATCGGAAACGCTAAAAATAACGACTTTACCCCCAACATCTGCTCGTTTTAAAGCATTTAAGGTGTCAATACCGCTTAATCCTTTCATGTTTAAGTCGAGTAAAGTCAAATCAGGTTGCAGCTTTATCGCTAGCGTTATTGCTTCTTCACCAGAATTTGCTTCGCCGATCACGGTTAAATTATCTTCAAGTGAAATGAGTTGTGCGAGACCTTTGCGTAACATGGGGTGATCATCAACTAGTAAAATATTTGATTTTTTCATAGGGAATTCTCGATGAATTATTTATTAAATTTAAAGGTAACTTGCGTACCATTGGGGTCTTTTGCCGCTAATTCAATTAAGCTATTGAGTGACTTTGCCCGCTCTTCCATAATACCTAAACCAAAGTGACCATGCTCAGGAAAATTATTGGGTAAGCCTTGACCATCATCCCAAATTTCAACATTAATTATATTTTTAACGTGGGTTATTGATACCCCTGCTTTACTGGCTTTAGCATGGCGGTGAACATTTGAAAGTGCTTCGCGAATAATTTGTAGTAAATGTATTTCTTGATTGGCGGAAAGATAATTATGAGGCAAATTAAAATTTAATTCTATCGGATGATGACATTTTTCAGCAAACTCAGCTACAGTACCTTGTAAAGCGCTTTCTAGCGAAGGGTCATCAAGTTTTAATCTAAAGGTGGTTAATAATTCACGCAATTGCAAATAGGCATTATTTAAACCTTGCTTAATGTCGCTCATGGTGTCTTCTAATTGCTCTTTAGCCACTTCTTTTTGTACTTTTCGGGTCAACAAACTCATCTGTACTTTTAAGTAAGATAATGATTGTGCTAAAGAGTCGTGAAGTTCGCGGGCAATAACCGCTCTTTCTTCAACAATTAATAGTCTATTTTGAGTATTTCGTTGTTGATCTAGTTCTATTGCTGTCGCGATAATGTCGGCCATAGCTTGTAATAATTGTTTTTGCCATTCGTCGACTATTTTTTGCTTCGGAAATTGCCAGATCACATAACCAAATAACAGTGTTTGTTTTTCTAACGGAAATTTTAAGTGATTAAAACAAATATTATCTAGGTGCTGTGTTATTGAAGTAATATTGATTAATAAGTTGTTTTTTTTATAATCAGAAAGGTCGATACTAATTTTACCAAAATCTAATATTTGTTCTAAGTCGTTGATAATTTGTTGGACAATCGGGTGGTTTTTATTTTGACTTTTTTGATCAAAAGACTGGTGTGAATCATACGTTGTTAAGTTACGCGCTGCTCGATATAAAATTTCTAAGGACTGATTTGTTCGAGTTAGTTGTTGTGTTTTTCGTTCGACTCGTTGTTCAAAGTCTTGATATGTTTCCTTTAATTCTGATGACATTTGGTTGATGGCATGTGCCAGTACTCCAAGTTCATCATCAGCATCATAATTGGCTTTTAAATCAAAGTTACCTTTACCGGTTTCATTCGCCACTTCTACTAGTTGCTTTAAAGGTAAAATGATCGATTTGTTTAATTTTATTAGTACTATAACGGTAACAAGTAAAACTGAAAGTAAACTGATCCCTTGGATCAAGCGTAATAAACTGAGTTTTTTTTCTGATTCTAATTGTAATAACGTGACTAAATCATCAAGTACTAAAACAAAACGGTCAAATTTTTTGAAAATATTGATCTGCTCTTCTTTGCTGTGGTGATGTTTTTTTTTATGTTTTAGTTTATGCCAAAAGGTCACAATTTTATTATATTGACGTTCAATAGCAGAATTTTCTTTTAAATTGATTAACCCCCCGGATAACAAGTGTTTTAATTTGAAATCAAACGCTTCTGTTTCGCTTATAATTAATTGATTGTTATGGCTATGATCAGCGAAATAAGCGCGAGAAATTCGCATTGCTTGCAGGCGCAGTGCGCCCGCATTGTTTATTTTTGAGGCATCACCACTTAAGCTTTCTGTCACTAACATCGAAGAAATCATACTAAACATTCCTAGCATAATGATGACCGCCATAATTTGACCAGTACGGGCTATTAAAGAGGAACTGGATGTTGTTGTTACCATTTTTGTGATCAAGCGTGTCGTCTTTTTTATTAATAGGTGCTAGTAGAATACTTAAAATTTAGCCTTAGTGGTAGAGCTACTACCAAATAGTTATAGTCTCTTGTTTTTTTTTATGTTGATGGGTAGAAACCTATTTTTATTTAATTATTTCAACTTGTTATGTTGTATTTTTAGCTACCTATTTAGAGGTAGTTTTGCTTGAGTAAACTTTAAAACAACAGTCGTAAGTTGATCTGTATCAAGATAGTATTTTCAACGGTTGTTATTTTAGCGTCAGTAAAAAACATAGCTAAAATTTTATAAATAGAAAGTAGCACATTTTAAGTTGATATTTACACGGTAAATGAGCGTTAACTTTAAAGCGACTGATAAACGTTGGAGTAAACAATGTCAGACATCAAAAAATGGGACGTAGAAGATCCTAAATTTTGGGAAAGTGAAGGTAAAAAGATTGCTAATCGTAATCTTTGGCTCTCTATCCCAAGTTTGTTATGCGGTTTCGCAGTATGGTTGTACTGGGGGATTATTACCGTACAAATGTTGAACTTAGGTTTTCCTTTTGAAAAACCGGAGTTATTCACCTTAATGGCCATTGCTGGTTTGACCGGAGCAACTTTACGTATACCAAGTAGTTTCTTTATTCGTTTGTGTGGTGGGCGTAATACCATTGTTTTTACCACTGCATTATTAATCTTACCCGCCGTTGGTGCAGGAATTGCGTTACAAGACATTAATACTCCATTGTGGGTTTTTCAAGGTTTAGCATTGTTGTCTGGTTTTGGTGGCGGTAACTTTGCGTCATCAATGTCTAACATCAGTTTCTTTTTTCCGAAAAAACAACAAGGTTTAGCTCTTGGATTGAATGCTGGCTTAGGTAACTTTGGTGTGACTACCATGCAAATTTTAGTGCCATTGGTGATGACTTTTGGTCTGTTTGGTGGTGATCCGATGACCTTGGTTAATACCTCGGGCACACTCATTGGTAAAATTCCAGCAGGTTCCGATGCATGGATTTTTAATGCGGGTTATGTGTGGTTATTATTTTTGGTGCCGCTAGTAATTGTTGGCTGGATGGGGATGAATAATATCCGCGCCTCGCATGTATCTCCTGACGCGCCTAATGCGGTAGTCTCATTTGGCATGATTTCTATCATGTTATTAATTGGTTTTTGTACGGCCATTGCTGGTTTGTGGTTAATGTTACCCGAGGCGGTAAATGGTTCTGGATTTGGTGTACCAAAAGAAATGGTGCTGATCGGCGTGGTTGGCGCAACGGTAATGTTGCTTAAATTTTTACCCGGTAAAATTCGTACAAATTTAGAACATCAATATAAAATATTTAATAACCCACATACTTGGGTAATGAGTATTATTTATACCATGACCTTTGGCTCTTTTATTGGTTTTGCGGCAGCTTTTCCACTTTCTATTAAAGTTATCTTTGGTTATCAACATATTATGGTTGATGGCGTGATGACCCATACCACGGTAAATGCCAATGGTCCTAGTGCGTTAATGTATGCGTGGATGGGTGCTTTTATCGGAGCCCTAATTCGTCCTATCGGTGGTTGGATGGCTGATAAAATGGGTGGCGCAAAAGTGACTCAATATTGTTCTTTTGTTATGGTCGCTAGCGCTTTAGGTGTGGCTTATTTTATGAAAGCCGCTTATTCATCAGCTACACCAGAAGAATATTTTGTACCATTTTTTGTTTTATTTTTATTCTTATTTGCTGCCACGGGTATTGGTAATGGTTCAACGTTCCGTACTATTTCGATGGTGTTTAATAAAGAACAAGCGGGCCCAGTATTAGGTTGGACTTCAGCCATCGCCGCTTACGGTGCTTTTTATATCCCTAAAGTATTAGGTGAACAAATAAAACTAACAACACCAGAAAATGCACTCATTGGTTTTGCCATATTCTATGGTGTATGTATTGGTATTAACTGGTGGTTTTACTTACGTGAAGGTGCTGAGCACCATAACCCATAGTTTTGGGATCTTTGCGAGAGTTGGTTTAGGCCAACTCTTTTTTAATTTTTTTTAAATCTTAAACCATTAAGTTTAAATAAATCGACTATCTTTAATAACAATTTAAACATAATCGGTTTTTGCTAATTAAGTTAATTAAATTTTTATTATTAAAAATTTAATTAGTTTCATTTCAACGGAGAAAAAAGATGAGTCAATTTCTTGATCGCTTACATTTTTTTAAAAAGAAAACTGGCGAATTTTCCGACGGTCATGGTGATACCACCAATGAAAGTCGTGAGTGGGAAAATAGCTATCGCCAACGCTGGCAGCATGACAAAATTGTACGTTCAACCCACGGGGTAAACTGTACTGGTTCTTGTTCATGGAAAATTTATGTAAAAAATGGTTTAGTGACTTGGGAAACTCAGCAAACTGACTACCCGCGCACTCGCCCTGATTTACCAAACCATGAGCCACGTGGCTGTCCTCGTGGTGCAAGTTATTCTTGGTATTTATACAGCGCTAACCGTTTGAAATATCCAAAAGTACGCAAACCGTTATTAAAATTATGGCGCGCAGCACGAGCAACCCAAGATCCGGTTGACGCGTGGGGTAGCATTGTTGAAGACAAAGCAAAATGCGACTCGTATAAATCTAAACGTGGTTTAGGTGGTTTTGTTCGCTCATCATGGGATGAAGTTAACGAAATTATTGCCGCAGCTAATGTGTATACTACGAAAACTTATGGTCCAGATCGAGTTATTGGTTTCTCTCCCATTCCAGCAATGTCGATGGTTTCTTATGCCGCAGGTGCGCGTTATTTATCGTTAATTGGTGGTGTTTGTTTAAGCTTTTACGATTGGTATTGTGATTTACCTCCTTCTTCTCCAATGGTTTGGGGTGAACAAACAGATGTACCAGAATCTGCCGATTGGTATAACTCCAACTATATTATTGCTTGGGGCTCGAATGTTCCACAAACTCGTACACCCGATGCGCATTTCTTTACTGAAGTACGTTATAAAGGTGCGAAAACCGTTTCAATTACCCCAGATTATGCTGAAGTTTCTAAACTTACCGATGAATGGCTAAATCCTAAACAAGGTACTGATGCTGCATTAGGTATGGCTTTTGGTCATGTTATTTTACGTGAATTTCATTTAGATAATCCGAGTGAGTATTTCACTGATTACGTGCGTAAGTATACCGATTTTCCAATGTTGGTGGTTTTAGAGCAACACGACGAAGCGGTAGGCTCTTTTAAATCAACACGTTTTTTACGTGCCAGTGATTTAGCGGGTGATTTAGGCCAAGAAAATAATCCCGAATGGAAAACCATTGGCTTTGATGAAAATACCAACGAACTCGTTTCACCTACAGGCTCTATTGGCTATCGTTGGGGTGAAAAAGGCAAGTGGAATATTCAAGAGCGCGAAGGTAAAGAGGGTAACGAAACCAAATTACAATTAACGCTGCTTGCAAAAGAAGATGGTTCTTCACACAGCGCTTCACAAGTGACGCCAGTCGCTTTTCCTCATTTTGCTGCAGATAATACCAATAAACATTGGGTATCGTGTGAGCATGATGATATTCAAGTACGTAATGTACCCACAAAAACTATCACGGGTGCTAATGGTGAGCAATACTTAGTGGCCACAGTTTACGATTTAATGATGGCTAACTATGGGCTTGATCGTGGTTTAGGTGGCGGTAATGTTGCCACTAGCTACGATGATGACATTCCCGGTACACCAGCATGGCAAGAAAAAATCACGGGTTTACCGCGTTCAAAGGTTATTAAAGTAGCCCGCGAATTTGCAGACACAGCAAATAAAACTAAAGGTAAATCGATGATCATTGTTGGCGCAGCAATGAACCATTGGTATCACATGGACATGAATTATCGTGGTCTGATCAATATGGTGATGATGTGTGGTTGTGTTGGTCAGTCGGGTGGCGGTTGGTCACATTATGTTGGTCAAGAAAAACTACGTCCACAAACAGGTTGGCAGCCATTAGCCTTTGGCTTAGATTGGTCGCGTCCACCTCGTCAAATGAATGGTACTTCGTTTTTCTATAACCATTCTTCACAATGGCGCCATGAAAAAGTAAGTATTCATGAAGTATTATCGCCATTAGCCAATAAAGATGATTTTCCTGAGCATATGCTTGATTACAACATCAAAGCAGAACGTATGGGTTGGTTACCATCAGCGCCACAGTTAAACCGTAATCCGTTACAGTTAGTTAAAGATGCAAAAAATGCAGGCATGGAACCGAAAGATTTTGCGGTACAAGAGCTAAAATCTGGCAAGTTAAAATTTGCTTGTGAAGCGCCTGATGCGCCAGAAAATTTCCCTCGTAATATGTTTATTTGGCGCTCTAATTTACTGGGTTCTTCAGGTAAAGGCCATGAATACATGCTTAAGTACTTACTTGGGGCAAAAAACGGTGTGATGAACAAAGATTTAGGACACTCTTCTAATGGTTTTAAACCTCAAGAAGCCGAGTGGGTTGACGAAGGTGCTACTGGCAAGTTAGATCTTGTAACCACGTTAGATTTTAGAATGTCATCTACTTGTATGTATTCAGACATTATTTTACCAACCGCTTGTTGGTACGAAAAAGATGATTTAAATACTTCTGATATGCATCCATTTATTCACCCATTATCAACGGCGGTTGACCCTGCGTGGGAAGCTAGATCAGATTGGGATATTTATAAAGGTATAGCGAAAAAATTCTCAGAAGTGTGTGTCGGTCATTTAGGTGAAGAAACTGATTTTGTTACGGTGCCGATGTTACATGATACTCCGGGCGAATTAGCGCAACCTTTTGATGTAAAAGAATGGAAAAAAGGCGAGTGTGATTTAATTCCGGGTTTAACCGCGCCAAACATGGTGGTGGTTGAACGTGACTATCCAAATACCTATAAGAAGTTTACTTCATTAGGACCATTATTAGACAAGTTAGGTAATGGCGGTAAAGGTATTAACTGGAATACTGATGATGAAATTTTATTATTGGGTGACTTAAATCATCGCAATACTGATGAAGGCATTAGTGAAGGGCGTCCTATTATTGAATCTGCTATTGACGCGTGTGAAACTATTTTAACCTTTGCTCCCGAAACTAACGGCGCAGTTGCCGTTAAAGCATGGGCAGCATTAAGCGAATTCACTGGTATTGACCATATCCATTTAGCTAAACCTAAACAGGACGAAAAAATACGTTTTCGTGATGTACAATCACAACCGCGTAAGATCATTTCGTCACCGACATGGTCTGGTTTAGAAGATGAACATGTCAGTTATACCGCTGGGTACACTAATGTACACGAGCAAATTCCATGGCGAACCATTACTGGTCGTCAGCAGTTCTATCAAGATCATAAATGGATGCAAGCCTTTGGTGAGCAATTTGTTTCTTATCGTCCCCCCATTAACACTAAAACCATTGATATGGTTAAAGGATCTAAACAAAACGGCAATAAAGAAATTGTATTGAATTGGATCACGCCACATCAAAAATGGGGTATTCACAGTACGTATTCAGATAACTTATTAATGTTAACGCTTTCGCGTGGTGGCCCAATTATTTGGCTGAGTGAAACCGATGCTAAAGAGGCCGATATTGAAGATAACGACTGGGTTGAAGTATTTAATGCCAATGGTGCAATTGCTTGTCGTGCGGTAGTTTCGCAACGGGTTATGCAAGGCATGGTGATGATGTATCACGCGCAAGAACGTATTGTTAATGTTCCCGGTAGTGAAATGACTGGTACACGTGGCGGTCATCATAATTCAGTGACTCGGGTGGTGATGAAACCAACACACATGATCGGTGGTTATGCACAACAATCTTGGGGCTTTAATTACTATGGCACCGTAGGTTGTAACCGAGATGAAATGGTAGTTGTTCGTAAAATGGATAAAATTGACTGGTTAGATGATGACGCGTATGCGGATTCAAATACTGAAAAATTGCCGCGTCCATTGCCAACTAACCCAGATGAAGCTTAATAAGGAGTAACCTATGAAAATTCGTTCTCAAATAGGTATGGTATTAAATCTTGATAAGTGCATCGGGTGTCATACTTGTTCAATTACGTGTAAAAATGTTTGGACCTCGCGCGAAGGTGTTGAATACGCTTGGTTCAATAATGTTGAAACTAAACCGGGTATTGGTTATCCCAAAGAATGGGAAAACCAAGACAAATGGAACGGTGGTTGGGTTCGTAAAGCAGATGGCAATATTGAACCAAAAATTGGTGGTAAATTTCGGGTATTAGCGAGCATTTTTGCTAACCCAAATATGCCAGAAATTGACGATTATTATGAACCGTTTGATTTTGATTACCAGCATTTACATACCTCACCTGAAGTAAAACATCAGCCAACGGCTCGTCCGCGCTCGGTTATTTCTGGCAAACGGATGGAAAAAATTGTCTGGGGTCCAAACTGGGAAGAAATTTTAGGTACAGAGTTTGAAAAACGCTCTAAAGACAAAAATTTCGATAACATGCAAAAACAAATGTACGGTGAATTTGAAAATACATTTATGATGTATTTACCGCGCTTATGTGAGCATTGCTTAAACCCAGCTTGTGTCGCTTCTTGTCCATCGGGTGCAATATACAAACGTGAAGAAGATGGCATTGTCTTGATTGATCAAGAAAAATGTCGTGGCTGGCGGATGTGTATTTCAGGCTGTCCATACAAAAAAATCTACTTCAACTGGAAATCAGGAAAATCAGAAAAATGTATTTTCTGTTACCCACGTATTGAAGCAGGTCAACCAACGGTTTGTAGTGAAACCTGTGTCGGTCGTATTCGTTACTTAGGTGTTATTTTATATGATGCCGATAAAATCAAAGAAGTGGCGTCTACGCCGTCTGAAACTGATTTATACGAAAAACAATTGGAAGTTTTCTTAGATCCAAACGATCCAGCAATTATTGCCCAAGCACGTAAAGATGGCATTGCTGATTCAGTTATTGAGTCTGCACAAAAATCACCCGTGTATAAAATGGCAATAGATTGGAAACTAGCACTACCATTACACCCTGAATATCGTACCTTACCTATGGTTTGGTACATACCAGCACTTAGTCCTATTCAGAGTGCTGTTGACTCAGGTACTTTGGCTACTATTGGTAAAGCAGGTGTTATTCCTGATATTCGAGCTTTGCGTATTCCGCTTAAATATTTAGCGAATTTACTTACCGCTGGTGATGAAGAACCTGTAGCACGTGCTTTAGAACGTTTACTGGCAATGCGTGCTTATAAACGTGCTGAAAATGTTGAAGGCGTTGAAGATTTGCAAGTTTTAGCTGATGCAGGATTATCAAAAAAACAAGCTGATGAAATGTATCGCTATTTAGCTATCGCTAATTATGAAGACAGGTTTGTTATTCCAACAGGTCATCGCGAAATGAATGTACCTGAAGCTTACGGTGAAAAATCGGGTTGTGGCTTTACCTTTGGTAATGGTTGTAGCGACGGACAAAGTGGCGTTAATATGTTTGGTGGTAAAAAAGT
>CAZVPC010000098.1:0-10030 GCA_964629005.1 uncultured Pseudoalteromonadaceae bacterium
TCATCGCCATTTGCTTGTAGGTCATACCTTCCTGCAACATGGCAATTGAAAATAAGCCGCGTAATCCTGATTTTTTCGCCACAAAGGAGTCAACAACCTTGTCAACGCCTTCTTGTGATTTAATTGGTGGTGCGTTTTCAGGTCGTTCAATGACCCCCGACATGGTAGTGCCGTTTGAGAATACTTTTGAGGCGTGCTCTTCAACCGCTAAGGCTAAACCGATCACATCTGGGCTTGTTTGCAATGGTGACAAGCCTTGAAAGCCGTCGGTACTAAACCCTTTAACATGGTGAACCAAGCGCATTGGTAAGGTTTCTTTTTCGTCAAGAAGGTGATAATAAGGTAAGCCATCTTGCCCTTTTAATATTTGAACTTTGTCGCGGTTAATGGGTATTAATTCTTGAATTTCGCCTTTGTTGTTGCGATCAATAAGCGCTAAAAAGTTACCGTTTAAACCAAGCCAACCTTGAGCGCTTTCAAAGTATTCAAAGCTGCTGTCTTTTTGGTTTGGTTGGTAATGTAAAATTGAATAAAGTGGGTGATCGGTTGCCTTGCTGCGTTGATCACCCTTACGGCGATAAACTTCGCAGGGTAATTGTGCAACCGATTCAGCAAGCAAGGTGACGGCTCGATAAACAGCCGATTGTGCCAACGCGGTTTCTGGCGTAACAATGATCCCTGATTTTGCCGAATATGATCGGGATGAACCAAGCGTACTAAAATTGCTACTAGTGCCGGTGTTCCACAAACTAGAAAAAAACATCGTTATTTTTTACCTTGTGCGCGGTTGTATGCCGTTGCGCGTGACATTAAAAACGAAAACAACATTAAAGATGTTCCTGCAACAATATAACCAGCGGCAGGCAATATTAAGTAAGCACCAAATGAAATAAGTATCACCCCTGTAAAACCTATGGTTGTACTAATTATGTCTTTTAACATGGGTTAACATCCGACCTCTGCATCGTCATAAATTGAACCGGCTTGGGCGGGTTCGCGCTCTTGTAACATGGCTTCACCTATTGCCATGATTAAGGCAACAGCACCATCTATTTTATTAATAACTTTTTGTTTTACTGGTCTTACAACATCATCGTTACCGGGTAAGTTTTTACCGACAACATTTGATATGTTCCATGTCATTATTGGATTACCATCGTGATGAAATCGCCCACTATTGATCGCCGCTTCCAACTCTTTCATCGGGTCGCTTAAATTCGTATAATTTTGAGTAATAGTAACCACGTCTAATCCGTCATCCATTAGATGATGCGCTAGGTTAGTTGCACCATGTGGATCAAGCGGTATTTTTATGCTTGGTGTTTCTAAGTGACTAGCAACAATATCGTGCTGTATTTCTCGGTAATCAATTTCTGCGCCATCGGTAACACTTAACAAACCAAGGTTGATATATTTTTGAAAACGTTCGCCGAGTGATTTGTTTTCGTTATCAAATGCGGTGTCATAAGGCACCCAAAATTGTGGGCTGATACAATACCAATGTTTTTTACCGTTGATTGTTTTCCAAAAGATACGAGCTTTTGAGTTCATATCTAACTTGCGCGCTAAATCGCAGGCTTGTACGCAGTTTTCACCAACAAAATCGCGAATAGAAAGCGTTTTATCTGCACATGCTTTCCATTTTTCCATATTAAAATAGGCTTCTTTGGCAGAAACCCATATATTTAAATGTTTTGTTTTAAATCGGTTGGTAAAGCGTGGTCTTGAAATTGCTTTTTGTTGTTGATTAAGTAAGTAGTCAGCCTTTACAGATATTCCATAATTAGGGTTAGCTTTGATCAATGCCGCTGGCAACGACCAATCATCACCTTCATCAATGCCAAATATTAAACCAAATAACGTGTCGTCTTTTGTGCCTTGCAACATTTCAATAACGCGTTGTTCAAGATCATAACAAGGGCTATCAATATCAGTACCCGCCGTTGTTATTACCAGCATTAGTGGTTGTTCACGGGCACCCATGCCAGTATTGAACGTATCATATTGATCATCACTTAGGTGTTCGTGATATTCATCAACAATGGCAATATGCGGTGACGCACCGTCACCGGGTTGACCAATGACAGGCTCAAATACTGAGCCGTCAGATTTAACTAACTTTTTAGCATTAACTTCTATACCAAAGCGCTTGCGCAAATTGGGTAACTTGTTCACCATTAACTTAGCGGGTTTAAAAACTTCCCATGCTTGTTTTTCGTTCGTGGCCCCACAAAATATTTCAGCGCCATATTCATTGTCAGCACAAAAACCATACAGCCCAGCACCCGCCGCAATAACTGACTTACCATTTTTGCGCGGCACTTTTAAATATAATTCGCTAAACCGACGAGTATTATCACTTTTTTTTAACCAACCAAAACCAACGGCAAAAAAAAACAATTGCCATGGCTCTAGCGTTATTTTTAATTTTCGCCTTAACCATTCGCCCTTTGTATGCGGCAGCAATTGAATGAATTTACAAACGCGCTCTGCGGCATCACGGTCAAACTTATATTTAAACGGTTTGTTTTTTTGTTTCTTTAAATCATCTAAATGGCGCTTACATGCAAGTATTGTTAACTTGCATGCGGGCATTTTCCCTGCAACTATTTCTCTTGCATATTTGTTTGCAGCATTAACATTTGGGTATGTTGACATAAATTAGAATTCATCAAATTCATTGCCATCATCATCAGAATTTGAACCACCATTCATAAATCTAACTCGGCTCATCGGATTTAAACCAAGCAAAGAGCCCGCTCTTGATATTTGGTTGAACGCATCATTACGAACATTAACAAGCGGGTGTTTTTTTATACTTCCAGAGCCTGAATCGGTTATAAAATTACCGGCTAATTCACGATCACACATCAGCATCATGGAATGAGCATTACAATATGAAAGTAGCAAGATAATATCTTCTTGCGCGAAACTTCCCCGTTTAATTAATATTCTCGAATTGATTTTCCAGCAGTCAATGGCATCTTGATTTAATAATTCAGCGGGCGCTCTAACTTGTTTGATCGCATCGTCGCCGACCGCGATATTACTCGATTTTTTACCGCCACCAGGGGCGCGAACTGCTACCATTTTTCAAAACCACACTTGGTTAAAAATCAATCAAAAACTTTTTCAAAAAAACATCCTTATTTAATGCGCGTAAAAATAAGACTTGGAAGCTGTACTACAGCAGAAATTTCGCAAAAACAATCAAATAGCCCCTAGTCAAACGATAATGATTCTCATTCACATAATAAATATAACAATAACAACAACTTACAGTACAACCAAACGAGAATGATTATCATTTGGCGTAATGACATAATAAATCAACTGTTTAACGTTATAGCAGTATGACAATACCGACTTAGTATTTCATTGATGCTTTTGTTTCGTTCCCAAGATGTTTTAATTGTTGCGCATGCTTTGCAAAAGCATGACAAGTTGCTTAGCGCCTCAGTGCCGCCTTTTGCCACCGGTACTATGTGTTCAGTTATCACACCTTGCACAACGACAGACGGACTCATTAGTAAATGATTTACACAAAGATGATTTGCTAACTCTTTAACCTTCGGCGATATGTGATACTTCCATTTGTTAGAATGATGAACACGTTTGCCTTTAGCTGTTTGTTGCTTGCCGTATTTGCCCCAACTAGCATTGCTAGCATGAGCGTCGCAATAACCATGGCGATGTATTGTTGACGTACCACACGCGCGTTGACGACAACGCTTTGGTGTTGCTCTAGCCATAAATTATTCTTTACTATTTAAACCAATTCTTTTTTGAATTAGTTGTTCTAATAAGTAGATGCCTCTGCCGCCCATGTGTCCAGCAACACCAGCAGCCGCAGCGGTATACATAAATGATATATCCATTTCTTGACAAATAAACGCCGTGATCAAACCGCTAAAGCCTGATATAACCCACTCACCAATCAATTCAACAATAGAAAACGGTGACTTGTCACTCTTGCGTCGATTAATATAATTAACCGTTCCGCCCCACGCAGCTAATATAACAAACCAAATATAACCAAGCCCAGAATCAAGTAACTGCTTAATAATTGATGCGTGTTGCTCTGGCATTATTTTGTTTTCCATAATGAAATGATATCGCTAACAATTGAATTAGGTTTTGAATTAGACACCGCTTGATACTTCTGTTGTTTTTCTTTTGTGCGCATACCAAAATACGATCTAAGTAAAGCGGTTGGTGTACCAAGTACCGCAACAATCAACGGCCAGTTATCACCGATGGCTTTAATAGTACTTGTGTTGTTGTTAACAATTGCAACAGCTAATACGCTAACTAACATAACAATAGTAAAACAAACCACGGTAGCCATCATTTTAGCGATCAAAGGTCGTGTTGAGTTACCAGTTTTGTCAACATCAGCAAGTGCTTGAATTACTTTTGTATGCTCTTGTACTTTGATTATTTCAACATCAAACTTTTTGTTTAATACTTCTGTTTGCAAATCAGTTGGTAATTTTGCGATTGCGCTTTGAATGTCGGCACCGCTTGCTTGATCATTTAATTTTTTTTCTGTTGGTAAAAAGCTATTAACAACATTTAATATTGCATTGCCGCCGGGGATCACATCAGCGAGTATTGAGCCGCCAACTTTGCTTAGTATGCTTAATAAGTTCATCGCCACTCTTCACCTAAGCATTCAGTCACAGCATTAAGATAATGCTCAACCGTGCCGTCACCGGCTTTAGTGTTGTAATACTCTTTCCAGTATTGCGCACGACCTAACAAGTCGCTTGGTATCGCTTGTGGAACACGCTTATACGATAAGCGACAGCAAATAAATGACAACAAAGGATCATCAGCTAATGACGAAAGCGGCACGTTTTTAATGTTATAACCGAATTCTTTTTGAATAATATCAAAGTGTCGTTGCTCACCTTCTTGCTGAATATCTAGCAAGCCAATGGCGTCATGTTGGCAAATGCCAACGCCAAACTTGTCAGGAGTATCATCAGGATACGTTCCGCACTTCGTTTCAGCGCAAGCGGTTTCTATCAGCATATTAAACGCCACATCACCACCGCCAAGCGCGTTAACTACCGTGCGTGCTATTTCTTTAGCATGATGAATTGATTTAATTCCATAGTAAAATTTTGACATACTAAATCTCAGACATAAAAAAACCCCGCTAATAAGCGAGGTTCTAACAACAATAGCAAAATCATACCCTTTTTAGGGGGGTATGAATAGCTCATATATGAACCATTGCGAAAATAACAACTACCGACTAATTTTTCATAGATTATAACGCTAATCATCACACGCTAAATTAAGTACTTTTAAAATCCATTGTGAAAGTTTCATGTTTTCACTTTGCGCTTTTTTTACAAATTTATTTTTAACGGATTTATTTAAACGCACTTGTAATTGTGCATCAGCTTGAATATCGCCTTGAGCGTTTTTATTATTAGTGTTTCCATGCAATTCTAACTCATCATAAGAAATATTTTTATCTAGCGCGTAAAGCTCTGCATCGTGACCAGTAAAAGGAACACCAATGATTTTATAACCTATTTTAGAAGTTAACTCACGCTTACGCGTTTCTAATTCAGCGCCTTGATCGCTTGTTGCTGTTAACAAGTTCTTATAAAAATCATTAACAGCATCGTTTAGTTGTTCAATTTCTGTTAAGTGTTCAATAAGCGGCTGCATGTGTAGACCGTCATTAATTAAAAGTTTTATTTTTTTATATTTAACTAATACATATTTCATTTAAGCCCCTAAAACTGCTCATCAATGAGCAGTTTTAAATAATTTTAAATTATTGTTATACGTGAAATTTTTCTTGATCATGTAGCTCAATAATCTCTTGAGCCATTTCAACAGCAACAGATTCTATTTGTTCGCTAGTGATATCACCTACACTAGAAAAGTCACTAAATAATTCACTTTTATATAGTGTTTCTTTGATTGTAAATGTAGTGCCGTAGCAATCAACATAAACATCGCCAGTGAATGTTTGGCTACCGGTTTTTTTAACTTCTTTATCAAAAGTGACAATGTCACCGTTGCTCATAACTGCTAGTCTTGTTTTTTGCGGTACATAAGAAACACCATTTTTTTTTATTCTTTTATTGTGACGTGCTGAGACAGAAAATAATATACGATTAGTTGAGTTTGTTACTTTTCCACTTTCCATATTAACACGAAAAAAATCACCATAAAAATCCTCTAAAACTGCTTCTGTAAAGCTTTCTAAGTTAAAATATAAAAAATCTTTAGAATTGTAGTCTTGTGATGTTTTCATTTCTTTGTAAAAACGTTTGTATGTGCTGTGTAATATTTCTAAATTTGTCATTTTATTTTCCTTTTTGCAAAGATCCGCTTTGGCGGTGAACTGCGCTTCAGTTCATTTATTACATTATAGTCCTTATTATTTGATTGTCAATACAAACAATGTGCTTATTTTAATCAATAACAACAAAAAGTAGAGAAAGTTTTAAATAACAAAACTTTATTTTGTTTTTTAATTGCATTAGTGCGTTATTTAGTCGCACAGCGTCAGCAAGTATCTTAAAGGTAATAAATTATGAAGAAATATCACTCTATTTAAAGCAGTTCTCTTTCAGCAGACAACACAAGTAACGTTCTTCTAGAATGAATAGCATTAATATAAAAACACCGAATTGCAACTCGGTGTTTTTGTTTTAACTGTTCAACCATATGATCTATTTTTGCTATTTCATCGGGTACCTTAATATTGTCAGCCAAATGATTAACTAAATAAGCAGTGCCAACAACGGCACAACCGCGTTGTAACGTTTCTCTTAACGCTTCTATGTTTGATTTACTAGCATAACCTTGGCCTTGCTCTTGACGAGCCCAAAATGCACCCCAGTATTTAAGATCAGATCGCACATCGTGAATTTTTCTCATTGCTAGCTAGCTCCATTGCATCAAATAAACTGATTTTACAAATATCGGTAGTGATCCAAATTAAATCATCAAAGGGAACCGGCGTTATACCATTTTCCCAACGTTTGATCGTACTAACACTAACACCATGTGCGTCAGCAATGTATTGTTGCGACATACCGCGTGCGGCTCTTATCACTTTAAGTATTAGTTTTCCGCGAACCATTATGTCAAAACCTTTTGTTTAATAAACACATCAACACGGCCGTCTTTAGCAATGCCGCCAATTTGCCAATTAATCGTTAGTTTTTTAATGAGCGAGTCATCAACATAAACATTAGCATGAGTAAGCGCGTCTAATAACGCTTTTAAAATATTATCAATATCGCGTTTACGTTTGTCCGGTGGATAAACATCAATTTCAACAGCTAAGTTAAAATTTAGTTTTTGATCTGCATACAATTTTTTCACAATAACATTAACTAAACGCCTAAATTGTTGACCTTTTGGTTTAATATATTTTGCCCCGTTTTTACGATTACCATAATAATGATTAATCGTTGGCGGAAATGGCAAGGTTAATTCGATCATCAAGCTACCTTTTTATCAACAACATAATCGCCGTTGCTGGTGTTAACCACAGTACAATCAAAACTAGGTACTAATATCGGGTTAATTTGTGGAAAGTTAACCTTAACCATTTTTACAATACACGGGTGATCATCAAGCAAGGTTATTTGCTCATTATTTAAAAAGTTATCGCTTAACTGATTAATTAATTTACTAAACACATCGCGTTTATAATCAATCGTATCTCGATGATCATTCATTGGCCTCATGATCAATTTACAATCAAATGCGGCAAATTGACTATAAAGTTGTTTTGCTGTTTGCTCACGAACATTTTCACCTCGGCTAGTAATAAACGTTATTTGTCGATGCTGCTTTAAATCAGCCATTCTTGCCAAAAACTTAACAAACTTGATCACCGCCATTACCGGCTTATCATCAGCACATGCCTGATTAAATGCCGTCCAATGTGGCGTATGGTTTTTATCTTTTGGCACTAAATGCGCTCGATGCGTATTATCAAAAATACAGCCGTCAATGTCACAAATAATCATAAAAAACCCTTTTTATTGTTAATAATATACTCTAGTTACAGGTACACTTTAACGGCTATCTAAGCCGCGCTAGTGCTGGTATCTTCTAAAAACTCGCTATGCTCTTGGGTTGATTTGGGGTTGAGCACAAAACACTGGTTATTTTGTTCTTTTAACCACTTACAATGATTTTCTAATGCTATTAATCGCAAGCTAACCGCACTACTAATGTAAGACTCAGCCACTTTGCCAACGCTATGGTTAAGCATTATTTCAGCAACCATCGAGTCAACCCCTTGCTCTTGCCAAGAAATACGAGCGCACTTACGTAAATCATGACTAGACCATTCGCCATGGCTGAAACTGTGGATCATATCGGTTGCATCATTAGCGCTTAAATGATTTTTTTCAGCAAAGTTAGGGAATAAATACTTACCTTTGTAATTGCATTTTTTTTGATATAACTTCCATTGCTGAAGCATAAAAACAAAATCATCAGGTAAATGTATCGTATGGGTTTTATTGGTTTTAGTGTCTTGTTTGGGAATGATCCAAACCGCATTATTAGCCAAGTTAACATTATGCCATTTTGCCATACGCGTTTCGCCAAGCCGTGTGCCGAGCGTTAACATTGTCATGCAAAGCATTTGCACAATAATGCGCTGCTCACTCATTTCATCAAATAAAGCAGCAACAAGGTAAGGGAATAAGCGCGGCTCTTTACGCTGATTAGCATCAACCTTAAAGCTTGAAAGTTTAATACCGGCAAGGGTATTGTTTGATAACAAATCAAGCTCATAAGCCGCATTAAATGCCGCCTTTAACACTAAAAACACACTACCAACAGAATTTGGTTTTAACTTTTTTTGTAACGGTCGTATTAACTGTTTATCAAGCAAACTTTTATTAACTAACTCAAGTTCAACATCAGCCAAACTTGGCATTAAATGGCATTTAATTGCGCTAGCAATGTTTTTCTGGCGTTGCTCACTCAAAACAGTATTTTCTTGAGCTCGTTCGTCATACCAAGTTAAAATATCGCCAACAGTAACCATTAAATCACTACTGGCTTTTACCTCTTGCTTATCGCGAACCTTGCCAATTAACATACTAAAATTTTGTCGAATAACTGCCGTTTTAACTTCTGGCCACTCACCCACTTTAACCCACTTATTGCGATATAAAATGCGCCAATAACCGCGCACTCGCTTACTACTAAAGCGCAACTGAAGTAATGGGTTCAAGGTATCGCGCAACACATTAACGCGTGCTAAAACTAGGTGAGCGCTTATCGCTTTATCAGTAATTTTAATGCTAACTAACGACAACTAAGCAACCTTTTTTTTAGTGTGCATACAATCTGCTTGACAACAACACCGTTTGTACATACAATTAGCTTATGAAAATTACTTACAACGAAACCAAACGACAACAAACCATTAAAAAACGAGGTCTTGATTTTACGCAGTGCGATCAACTGTTTAACGCGCCACACATTAGTATTGAAGATACGCGCAAAAACTATGGTGAACTTAGGTTTATAACCTTTGGTTTTATTGACCAACGCGAGATTGTTATTGTTTGGACACCACGCGACAACAGCCGCCGCATAATATCGATGAGGAAAGCAAATGAACGCGAACAACAAAGCTTCTACAACACCTTGGGTTGATCCAGATGAAGCACCAGAACTAACCGACGAATTTTTTAGCCAAGGCAAAAAGATGATCGGCAATGTTGAAGTAACCGACACCTTTTTTAATAACGCCGTTAAAACATTACGAGGCAACCAAAAAGCACCCACTAAAGATCGTATAACCATACGCTTATCGCACGACACCGTTGAACACCTACGGGCAAGCGGCAAAGGCTGGCAAACACGGTTAGACACTAAATTGCACGAGTTTATTGCAAGCGGCTTGTTATAGCGCATTAAGCGGCGCCTCTTGCATAACCACGTTGCTTGCGTGGTGGTTGCTTGCGCTGTTCTTCGCGATGATAAAGCTCGGCTACTGAGTTTTGATCCATTGAGCAAA
>CAZVPC010000099.1:0-10018 GCA_964629005.1 uncultured Pseudoalteromonadaceae bacterium
TAAAGGTTATTAACCGATGTTCATTATTACTCAAATAATGATCCCCCTTATCAAGTTCAATATATTTGACATTTTTTTTTGCTTTTTTCAAGGCGGCAAACATTAGGAAACATGCCACTGACAGATCACTCAGGTATTTATTATAATCGTCATCTTTGAGTTGTTTTTATCGAAGATCTTGTGTTTTTTGACGTAGATTCCCGATTAAAAGACTTCGGGAATGACGATCCTGAGCCAAGGGCATAGGCACGTTAGGAAAAAATAAACAGGGAATTTTTAGGTAACATTTAATAGTCCTTTATTAATTAGGGTATTTTATTTCAAAAAATCAAATATTGTCATCTGAAATATAAAAAATGGCTCTTCAGTAGCTTAAGATAAAAACAACGGCACTTTAGTTACCGCCAAACGAACAATAAGCATCACCCAACCTAGCGCACTTAAATAACCGATTATTTGCATAGTCCGGCCGCGCGCTATTTTCAAAGTGTAATAACCAGTAAAAATATAGGCTATAACCGCGATCAGCTTTTCAGCAAACCAGTATTGTTCAAACGGGCTAATGGATAATTTTATCGCCATTGCCACCCCTAAACCTAGTAATAAAGTATCAACGATATGTGGTAACACTTTCACCCATTTTTGCTGTAGCTTGGCAGAATTCATTAATAACCAAATAAATCGTAAACTGAATAAAGCTACGCTGATCAGCGCAATGGTCATGTGGATGTGTTTGAGCATTTTTTCCTACCGTTTATTGTTATTATTGCTGTTATTATTGTTGTTATTGCCGCTTATTTTTACGCATTGAACCATGTTGCCATAGTAACGCGATCATTACCCGCAAGATCGGTGATTGTTTTAACATGCTGATAACCAAAATCATGTAAAAACGATTGCACTGCCTGAGCTTGCTGATAACCATGTTCAAACAACAAGTAACCGTTATCAGCTAAATATTGTCGTGCTTGCCCAGCAATAAGTTTAATATCGCTTAAACCTTGTTGTGCCGCAACTAAGGCCGTTCTTGGTTCAAAACGCACATCTCCTTGTAATAAATGCGGATCTTGTTCATCAATATAAGGAGGGTTAGCCACAATCACATTGAATGTTTTATCTTTTGCAATTTGTGCAAACCAATTGCTCTGATAAATATTAACCTGTGTTAAATTTAAGCTTTGTGCGTTCTGTTGCGCCAGTTTTACCGCTGCAAGAGTAAAGTCTATGGCTTCAATATGCCAATGTGCCTGTTCAGAAGCTAATGCCAAGGCTATCGCACCAGTTCCGGTACCTAGATCTAAACAATGTATCGGCTGAATATTATCCGCAAATAATGATAAGACTTGCTCTACCAATATTTCAGTATCGGGACGAGGAATTAAAGTAGCCGTTGAAACGCTAAAAGGCAGCGACCAAAACTCTTTTTCGCCAAGTATATAAGCAATGGGTTCACCATTAACACGACGAATTAAGAGTTGTTGATATAAGGTAAATTGTTCAGCCGTTAATTGCCTCTCTGGCCAAGTCAGTAAATGAGTAATATCTGAATTTAATACCCAAGCTAGTAACAATTGCGCATCAAGTTTGGCACTATCAGACGTTGGCGTTAACACGATACAGGCTTGTTCAATAATACTCGCTATTGAACAAGTTTTTAATATGTCTATCAAAATTAACTATTGTTGGCCAATGCGGCTAACAAATCAGCTTGATTTTCTTGCATTATGGGCTCCATAACTAATTGCAGATTTCCTTCCATGATTTCACTCAAACGATAAAGAGTTAAATTAATGCGATGATCGCTCATTCTACCTTGAGGAAAATTATAAGTGCGAATACGCTCGGAACGATCACCACTAGCAACCAAGTTACGGCGTGAGGATTCTTCTTCACTACGACGTTTTTCATCTTCGGCAGCTTGTAACCGTGCTTGTAATACTGACATCGCTTGCGCGCGATTTTTATGTTGCGAACGTTGATCTTGACATTCAACCACAACCCCCGTTGGAATATGGGTGATACGAATAGCAGAGTCGGTTTTATTCACGTGTTGCCCACCCGCACCTGAGGCGCGAAAGGTATCAACTTTTAAATCGGCTTTATTAATTGCAATAGCTTCTGATTCAGGAATTTCTGGCATCACTACCACAGTGCAAGCCGAGGTATGAACCCGACCTTGAGATTCTGTTTCAGGGACACGTTGTACGCGATGCCCACCCGACTCAAATTTCATTTGACCATAAACGCCTTCACCGTTAACTTTCATGATCAATTCTTTATAGCCGCCCTGCTCACTTTCGTTGGTATTCATCACTTCGATTTTCCAACCTTGTTTTTCAGCATACCGGCTGTACATTCGAAATAAATCACCCGCAAAAATGGCTGCTTCATCACCACCGGCACCCGCGCGAATTTCAACAAAACAGTTATTATCATCATTTGGATCTTTAGGTAATAATAATATTTGCAATTCGTCTTCAAGCGCTTCTAATGCTTTTTTAGCCGATTTAAACTCTTCTTGCCCCATTTCCCGCATCTCAGGATCATCATCTTTCAGCATACTTTCCGCTTCAGTAAAATCACCTTCTGACTCTTGAAAAGCATTAAAGGCCTTAGTTACTACGTCTAATTGCTTAAATTCTTTCGACAAGGTTTTAAACTTGTCTTGATCGGCTAAGGTTTGAGGATCAGACAATAGCGCTTGAACTTCTTCAAAACGCTCAACTAAAGCTTCTAATTTTTGATAAACAGATTTATTCATTAATATTCTTTTAAGTGACTTTTAGTTATGAGTTATGAGATTAATGGCTGGCGGTGTTAATCTTGCTGATCAAGATCAAAAATATCACGTAAATAAATTAATCGATCTAATTCGCCACCTTGTGCTGCTGATTGTAAGGCATTCGTTGGTGCATGCATAAACTTATTTGTTAATTGCGTTGCTAACTGAGCAATAACCGTTTGGGGATTTTTGCCATTATTAATTTGTTTCAGTGCTTTAGTTAACAAGACATCACGATTGGCCAAACATTGCTGTCGATAAGCCACTACGGCATCTTGAGTATTCAAACCTCTGAGCCACCCCATAAATACTTCTGTTTGAATATTAACAATGCTTTCAGCCTGCACCGCAGCTTTACGTCGGTTATCTAAATTTTTAGCGATAATGCCTTGTAAATCATCAACCGTATATAAAAAAACATCTTCTAGTTCAGCAACTTGTTCTTCTACATCTCGAGGAACAGCGAGATCGACCATAAAGATAGGTTGATGTTTTCTGGTTAATAATGCTTGTTCAACCATCCCTTTACCAATGATTGGTAACGTACTACCGGTTGAACTGATCACAATATCAGCATAAGCTAACCGTTCAGGAATTTGTGCTAAGGTGATCACATCTGCGCCAATGCCGGCTGCCATTTTTTCGGCTCGAGATAAGGTGCGATTAGCCACAGTAATTTCACCAACATTGTTTTCATATAAATGTTTGGCAACCAATTCTATAGTTTCACCGGCGCCAACTAACAACACTTTTGATTTATTTAACTGACCAAATATATGCTTGGCTAAACTCACCGCAGCAAAAGCTACCGAAACCGCGCTTGCGCCTATTTCAGTTTCAGTACGTACCTGTTTAGCAACCCCAAAAGTACGCTGAAATAAGCGATCCATTACTAACGCCATTGAACCTGCCGCTTTTGCTTGGCTATAGGCTTGTTTCATTTGCCCCAAAATTTGTGGTTCACCTAATACTAACGAGTCTAAACCACAAGCGACACGCATCATGTGATTTACCGCATTTTTATCTCGGTGCCAATACAAGGTAGGAACAATAGTACTTGCAGGTACATTGTGATGATGCTCTAACCATTGCACAATTTTTTCTTGCACCAAAGAAAAATCACCATCATGCATGCCACCGTCATTAACAAGATAAAGTTCGGTTCGGTTACAGGTTGACAATATTGCGGCTTCTCGACACTTTACCACTGCAAGCATTTCTCGCAATGAAGTACTAAGTTGATCGGGATTAAAGGCGAGTTTTTCTCTGACCGCCACGGGGGCAGTTTTATGATTTATTCCAACAGCAACAATCGACATAGATGAAATATTAAGCCTGATTAAAAATGAAAATGAATCGTATAAATTGAATCACTTAAAATAATACGCTAATTTTACGAAAATTCACCGCAGATTGAAAGCATATTACCAATATTAGCCCGTTAAGCTTACGCCAGATCAATCCCCGAACTAAAGAATATTGAATCTAACGCACCTTTTATGCTCCAATAGCTACTTAAATAATAATAGAGAAATTTTTCATTAGCCGATTATGTTAAAAAAACTTTTTTTTGTCGCACTGATCAGTGCGTTTTTAGGCGCATGTTCAACACGCACTATTGTTACATCGACCTCACCACAATCGACCTCACCACAACACGTTCAAACTGTAATGCAAAGAAATCAACAAATGAGCCAATTAAAGCAATGGACTATTCGTGGAAAAATTGCTTTTATTAACAGCAACACAGCTAAAAAACGTCAAAGTGCGTTTTTACGATGGAAGTTTTCTCAACAAAAGCAGCAGCTAAATCAACAAATAGATTTAACCACTTTTTTAGGGATCAACATTTTGCATGTTGAAACTAACAACAACAAACATTTAATAAAAGTTGATGGTAAAAAAATACGCGGTACAAATTTAAGCAAGATGATATACACACTTACTGGCTTAATGCTACCGACTAAAGCACTAAGTGTTTGGTTAAAAGGCATTAAATTTAACAGCCAAGATAAAATTCTTTATAATAAAGACACTAAATTACCTGAAAAACTAATGAGTTATTCATTTAAACAACAAAATCAAGCTAAGCAAACATGGCAAATAAAATACAGTACCTACAAACCTTTTTCAGGTCATCAATTAGCAACTAAATTTATCATAACGCACGATAACTTGATCATAAAAATTGTGTTAAGCCAATGGAGTAATTTGTGAACAGTCAATTTTTTGAATTTCCTTCACCGGCAAAACTAAACCTATTTTTACACATTAATAAACGTCGTAATGATGGGTATCATGAATTACAAACACTATTTCAATTTTTAGACTACGGCGATACCATCAAAATTAAAACTGATTTTACCAGCAACATTGAATTATTGACGGCATTTGATAATGTAAAAGCAAGTGATAATTTAATAATTAAAGCGGCTAATTTATTACGAAGTAGTGCCATTGAAGACAACACGCAAAATTATCGCCTTGGTAGCAAAATAGAAATCACTAAAATTTTACCTATGGGCGGAGGTTTAGGGGGTGGTTCATCGAATGCTGCAACTGTTTTATTAGCACTTAATCAATTATGGGGGATTAACTTTTCACTTGAAAAGCTTGCTCGGTTAGGATTAAAACTCGGCGCCGATGTACCCGTTTTTATACATGGCTTTGCTGCCTTTGCCGAAGGTGTAGGTGAGCAACTGACGGCTGCCAGTCCTAAAGAGTATTGGTACTTAATCACCAAACCCAAGTGTAGTATCTCAACAGCAAGCGTGTTTAATGCCGATAATTTACCAAGAAACACCCCTAAATTAACACTCGAACAACTCAATATTGAACAATGCCACAACGATTGCCAAACTGTGGTGATAAAAAATTATCCTGAGGTTGCCAACTTACTATCTTGGTTGGTAGAATACGCGCCGTCTCAAATGACAGGTACAGGTGCTTGTCTATTTTCTCGCTTTGATAGTAAAGTGGCGGCATTAAGCCTTCAGAAAAAACTGCCTCATGGGGTTATTTCGTTTGTTGCAAAAGGTTTAAATACATCACCGCTAATAAAAACAATAGCGGAGATAACAAACATTTTATAAGCACACTAATCTTATAATTTTGTTTAGAATTTTGTTTATAATATTGCTGATTAATAACTATATATTTATAATCAGCTTAGCACACTAAACTAACTAAAAAATCGCTCTAACAGGAATTATTTTATTAATTTTAGTAACCATTTAATGCCAAACGTTTCTGAGGAACAAATCGTGCCTGACATGAAGATATTTGCGGGTAATGCCACCCCTGAACTGGCCAGAAAAATTGCAGATCGTCTCTATATTTCATTAGGCGATGTCAAAGTAGGAAGTTTTAGTGATGGTGAGATCAGCGTCGAATTAAATGAAAATGTGCGTGGTGCTGATGTCTTTATTATTCAATCGACCTGCGCCCCAACCAATAATAACTTGATGGAACTTATTGTAATGATCGACGCATTACGCCGTTCATCAGCAGGACGCATTACCGCCGTTATTCCTTACTTTGGTTATGCTCGCCAAGATCGACGTGTGCGCAGTGCTCGTGTACCAATTACGGCCAAAGTAGTTGCTGATTTTCTTTCTAATGTTGGTGTTGATCGCGTATTAACCGTTGATTTACATGCAGAACAAATACAAGGATTTTTTGATGTGCCGGTTGATAATGTTTTCGGCACACCGATTTTATTAGAAGACATGTTAGCAAACAACCTCGAAAATTCAGTGGTAGTATCTCCAGACATTGGCGGCGTTGTTCGTGCCCGTGCCGTAGCAAAACTACTCAATGATACTGACTTAGCCATTATTGATAAACGTCGTCCAAAAGCGAATATTGCTCAGGTTATGCATATTATTGGTGATGTAAAAGATCGTGACTGTATTATTGTTGATGACATGATCGATACGGGTGGCACCTTGGCGAAAGCCGCCGAAGCCTTGAAAAAAAATGGCGCTAACCGTATTTTTGCTTATGCGACTCACCCTGTGTTTTCAGGAAATGCCGCCGAAAACATTAAAAATTCAGTCATCGATGAAATTATTGTTACTGACTCTATTGCCTTATCTGACAAAATCATTGCAACCGGCAAAGTGCGTCAGTTAAGTCTAAGCAGTATGCTTTCTGAAGCTATTCGTCGAGTTTCAAATGAAGAGTCAATTTCAGCAATGTTCGACGCTTAAATTTAAGCAAAAATCACGTTTTCCTTTACGCGTGAATTAATAATAAAAAAAGCGCTGCTAACAACAGTGCTTTTTTATTATTAAAGTGGTATTATGCCGCGCCTTTTTTGTCTGAAATTGCTTTTTTTCTGGTGATATTAGTAACAACAAAGGTTTTCGTTATTGTTTTTGGTCGCAAAAAGCAATTTAAATTTAACTTATATCTACACTGCTTTTATTTTGTTTAGTCTAAATAAAGTAGCTTGTAATATTAAAAAGAGTATTAACCATGATTAATTTATTTACTTTAGATGCTGAAGTACGTACCGACTTAGGGAAAGGTGCGAGCCGCCGCCTTCGTCACACGAACAAAGTTCCAGCAATTCTTTACGGTGCAGGCCAAGAGCCCGTATCTTTAACCTTAGCACACAACAAAGTATTTCGTGCTCAAGAAGAAGAAGCATTTTATTCACATGTTTTAACGATCAATGTCGATGGCAAACCCATTGAAGCCGTGATTAAAGATATGCAACGCCATCCCTTTAAACCAATGATCATGCATTTAGATTTCTTGCGAGTTGATGCGAAAAAAGAAATTCATACCAATGTTCCTCTACATTTCTTAAACGAAGAAGTTGTAACTAAAACTGGTGCATCGGTTGCCCATCATGTTAGTGAAATTGCTATCACTTGTTTACCCGCTAACTTACCTGAATTTATCGAAGTTGACATCGCCAGTTTAGAAGCAGGTCATACTATTCACTTGTCAGACATCAAACTACCAAAAGGTGTTGTTTCTGTTGAGTTGGTTAAAGGTGAAGAGCACGATCAAGCCGTTGTTACGGCTAATACTCCTAAAGGTGTTAGTGAAAATGACGAAAGTGAAGAAAGTGAAGAAACCGCTGAATAATCAGCTGTTTTCTGCAACGATCTTACCGTAATAGTTATATGACTATTCAACTTATTGTGGGTCTGGGTAATCCAGGCCCAGAATACAGCAAAACTCGCCACAATGCTGGCGCTCGTTTTGTTGAAGAACTTGCTGCACGTTTTAATATTTCTCTTAAACCTGAAAAAAAATATGCCGGACTTTATGGTAAAGGTCAAATTGGTGATCAACTAGTCCACTTATTACTACCGACTACATTCATGAATAAAAGCGGTAAAGCGGTTGCACCGTTAGCGCACTTTTTTCGCATACCTGTTGAAAATATTTTAGTTGCTCACGATGAATTAGATATAGGCCCCGGTGCCTGTAAAATTAAATGTGGTGGTGGTCACGGTGGTCACAATGGTTTACGAGATATTATTTCAGCGCTGGCGAACAATAAAGAGTTTTACCGATTACGGATCGGCATTGGACATCCTGGACATCGTGACCGCGTAACAGGTTACGTGCTTGGTAAGGCGCCGGCAAATGAACAAAGTTTAATTGAACAAACGATTGATGAAGCGGTACGCTGCTTTGAACTATGGCAGCAAAACGGACTAGCAAAAGCGCAACATCGACTTCATTCATTTAAAGCAACTTTTTAATATATAGGTGTAAATCATGGGATTCAAATGTGCCATTGTCGGCTTACCCAATGTGGGTAAATCGACTTTATTCAATGCATTAACTAAAGCAGGCATTGAAGCTGCTAACTTTCCATTTTGTACCATTGAGCCTAATACGGGTGTCGTACCAGTACCCGATCCTCGTTTAGATGAATTAGCAAAAATCGTAAAACCACAACGCGTTTTACCAACCACAATGGAGTTTGTTGACATTGCAGGTTTAGTCGCTGGTGCATCAAAAGGTGAAGGTTTAGGAAACAAATTTTTAGCTAATATTCGAGAAACTGATGCTATTGGTCATGTAGTTCGTTGTTTTGAAAATGACAATATTATTCATGTTGCCAATAAAATCAACCCTGCTGACGACATTGATGTAATAAATACCGAATTAGCATTAGCCGATATGGATACCGCTGAACGTGCGATCCAACGTCAAACTAAACGAGCGAAAGGTGGTGATAAAGAGGCTAAATTTGAATTACCTGTTTTAGAAAAAATATTAAGTCATGTTGAGAATGGCAAAATGGTGCGCTCCATCGGTTTAAGTAAAGAAGAACAAGCCGCCGTTGCTTATTTAAATTTTTTAACCATTAAACCAACCATGTACATTGCTAATGTTAATGATGACGGTTTTGAAAATAATCCCTATTTGGATCAAGTTCGTGAAATTGCCATCAACGAAGATGCCGTTGTGGTTGCCGTTTGTGCCGAAATTGAAAGCGAAATAGCTGAACTTGACGAAGAAGAAAGCGCTGAATTTATGAGCGAGATGGGTTTAACCGAACCGGGTTTAAACCGCGTTATTAATTCAGGCTATGCTTTACTGCATTTACAAACTTATTTTACCGCCGGTGTTAAAGAAGTGCGTGCTTGGACCGTAAAAAATAGCGCTACCGCCCCCCAAGCTGCCGGAGTTATCCATACCGATTTTGAAAAAGGCTTCATTCGAGCAGAAGTCATTTCTTATGCTGATTTTATTACTTTCAACGGTGAATCAGGTAGCAAAGAGGCTGGCAAATGGCGGCTTGAAGGAAAAGAATATCGGCTAAAAGACGGCGATGTGATCCATTTCCGCTTTAATGTCTGATCAATCAAAATAACTAAGTTAACCATCTTTCGTTAAAATATTTCGTTGAAGTGTTGCATTCACACTTCAACAATTTTACTCGCCTATAATGTACCTACACCATGATTTAATACCACTAATTTTTTAGCAATTTTTTTTATTACTACTACACTAAAGCTCAGGGTAACTACTTGTCTCCTTTCGGTTTGAATGTAAGTAGCTAAAACATAATTGTTATTTACCGTCACAATGGTCATTTTCAGTTTAAAACTAGGTCAGTCAAATTCACCTAGTCAACGAGAGATCGATTAAACAAGGAAACAAAAGGATTTTGTCAAAAATGAATGCGGCAATAATGCAGTATTGTGATACCAGTTTCATTAATTAGGTGATCTACTTTATACGTAGGAAAAATTGCCAAAT
>CAZVPC010000100.1:0-3459 GCA_964629005.1 uncultured Pseudoalteromonadaceae bacterium
TATTCAGTAATATACTCCCTGCAACCTATCCTTTATCACGCGGAGCAAGGGAACGAGTTATAATTGCGTTATGGTGTTATAAAAAACAATACAATAATTAACGAATGGAATTTAATAGCGTTTTCATTAATTCATCTGCTACTGAAATAACTCGTGCGGAAGCATTATATGCCGCTTGAAATTTAAGTAAGTCTGAAGCCTCTTCATCTAAATTAACCCCTGCCACTGAGGTTAATCTTGACTTCGCCTGATTAAATAACACCTCAGATGATTTTAATCGAACATCAGCAGAACTGGTAACCGCCCCGACATCAGAGGTTAGTAAAGCATAGTTGTCTTGGAAGGTTGAACGACCGTTATTTAACACCTTATCCGTTTGAAAGGATGACATCACTAACGCATTGCTATTATTACCAACCCCAGTTTCATTATAATCTAAAGTAAAGCTATAACTATCAAGTGCGGCAGTATCTTGAATTTTAATTTCAATATCAAAACCAGCATGACTGATAGTTTGCTGTGGTGGCGTAAAAGCTAATCCCGTTAATGGTGTACCAACAGGTTCTTGAATGGGAACACCCGTATTTGCGTTTAACACTCGATAAGTAAACGTGCCCGCAACCGGCTCACTAATTTCTATGCGTAAACCACGTGCAGGTGTTGCTGGATTAGTGGTTGGATCATCGAGTGCCGGATAATTGACGTCATTAGGGTTGGTTATTTTAGTGATCCGCGTTTTACTAACGCCGGTATTACTCGTACCATCGGTGATCAGTATTTGGTTAGCGGCAGCGGCAATTAATGTCGATTGAGACATTTCAACAGAAAAATCTTGTGCACCTAAACGGGTAGGTCTTAATTCAAAACGTTTACCTATTTGCAATGGGTCGGTAGCACTAACTGAATCGACATTGATACTAAAACCATATTGTGCCACATCAATATTAGATGAAACCGTTAAATCTTGAGCGCCAGCAGCAGGTAAAGTTTGTTGTGAACCATCCGTTAAATTGGTCAGCTGAAATTGCACGGTTGACGGCGGACCCGCCGCATAACTTAATACTTTTAATTCAAAATTATCAGGCGTTAACAAATTTACATCTTCAATCTGTACGCCTAATTGTGCGGTACCTAAGTTATCATTCGTAGGTAATGATCGTTGTAACATCGATTGTTGAGTATTTACATCATTAAAAAAATTAGTACCAACTTGCTGATTTAAATCTAAACCCAATTGTTGCTGTTTATTCATTAAATCACCTATTCCAATTGCCGTTTGTCCTAATTGATTATAAGTTTTGTCAAGTATGTCATCTCTAAAATTATAAAGTGCCTGTATTTTTCCACCCATACGATCACCGCGCAAACGTTGTGGAACACTTTTACTCACTAAGGCTAATTCTAATTTTGAATTATCAGTACGTCCGGTAATTACATCTATCTTTAGTGCTCTTTGCCCCAAAACCAACGGTTGTCCTGTACCAATAAATAAATTAATCATGCCATCACCAAGTGCAACTGACGACACATTAGTAAACTTACTTATTTTTAAAACAATATTATCGCGTTGATCGAGTAAATCATTGGGTAAATTTTTTGCACCATCACCATAGTTTAATTTAATTTGACCGTTTACCTCAGCAAGATTTTTTGCCAATGCTGTCATTTCTTGAGCAATATTTTTAACGTCATCATTAACCGCCCCATATTGAATATCTAATTGATCCGAAATACGATTAAATGTTGACGTCATATTTTTTGATACTTGAATTAAATTATTGCGTGATTCAAGTGAATTAGGATTGTCACTAACCGTATTTAAGGCTGAAAAATATTTAGCTAAAGAATTAGTAATTGAAGTATCTTGATTGGAAATAACTTTATCAACGCGATCAATACTGTCAAAAAATGTTTTATTAAAACTATTTTTGCTGGTATTACCTTGCAAATCTAAATAGGCAAATTGATCGAAAACACGACTAACATCATCTATTTTCACCCCTAAACCAACAAAAGAGTCGCCAAATGATTGACCTCCCGCAGAAATAATATTGGTTCTTTGTCGTGAGTAACCGTCAGTATTTACATTAGCAATATTATTGGCTATAGAATCTAACGCTTGCTTAGAGGCCAATAGCCCTGAAACACCCGTACCATATAAGCTAATAGCCATAATTTTTTACCTTCAGCCGCTGATTGTTTCGTGTTAATAAATTAAATTAATTTTTCAGCAAATCTGTGACTTTTCCTAAGGTTGCTAAAATTTTGTTGGCATAATTAGGATCGGTTGCATAACCCGCTTTTTGTAATCCATGCAGAAATTGTTCCACATCGCTAGTTTTATTAAGCGCGTCTTGATAACGTTCACTGGTTGAAAGAAAATTAACAAAATCATTAACACTTTCATTAATTGATTGATAAACCCTAAATGGTGAACGTGTTTTCACCATAGCGCCTTGTTGATATTCCAGCGTTTCTTTTTGAGTTTTATCCCCTTGCCAACGCTCATCTGCCTTAATATTAAAGAGATTATTAGAGCTTTTACCCTGCTCAGTTTTGATGATTTTTTGTCCCCAACCGGTTTCTAAAGCGGCTTGCGCAATAATCACCTCAAAAGGCACACCTAATTGTTGTTGCGCCCGTTTAGCCGGTGCTGAAATGGCCGTAACAAAATCTTTAGGTTCGACAAAAATAGGTGCCGATATGGTATTAACTTTAGGGGCAACAAAAGGGATCTCTAATTGATTGTCATTCAAACCATTACCAGAAGCGCGGTTAGTAACATTTTTAATAACTATGCCGTCTGCTTTTGAGTGGTCTGGTTGGCGTGGTTCTAGCTGACGCGAAAGTTGTTGGGTATCAAAACCGCCATCCAAACGAAGAACACTATGAGGAGTAAAGTTTTCGCTATCACCACCCAGTTGACGAACAATTAAGGGAGCTAAACCTAACGAACCGTTGGCGGATAATTCCACCGCGAGTTGTTGATCATGCATATCCCGATAAAATTTAACTGATTGCGAATTAAATGGGCTGTCAGACTCTAATACATCCTGTGCTTTGCGCATGCTTTTTAACAACATTTGCATAAATAATGACTCAAATTGTTTTGCTACTTTTTCTAACGCTTGTGCTTTATCTTCTTTATTATCAGATTTTGACTGCAAACGAATATTATTTAATCCATTAACATCTAAAAAATTACTAGCATCGGCAATTCGAGTTGTCATCAACTTAAGCCTATTTAAATAATGATCAGTTGGCCGCGCAATGCGCCAGCTTGTTCAAGTGCTTCAAGGATCGCCATCACATCACCGGGACCTGCGCCAACATCATTAATAGCTTTAACTAAAGTATCTAAAGTTACGCCAGGGTTAAAAACAAACATCCGAGAATCACCTTTGTTAACATCAACAATAGACTGTTGCGTTACCGCAGTATCTCCTTCCGCAAAGGCAT
>CAZVPC010000100.1:3559-5537 GCA_964629005.1 uncultured Pseudoalteromonadaceae bacterium
TTAACATCAACAATAGACTGTTGCGTTACCGCAGTATCTCCTTCCGCAAAGGCATTCGGTTGAGTCACCACCGGATTTTCATTAATGGTAACGGTAATGCCACCATGGGTGATCGCCGCAGGTAACAAACGCACATCAGCACCAATAACAATGGTTCCGGTACGTGAATTAACCACCACTTTTGCTGACGGTCTATCCGGCTCAAATTCTAAGTCTTCCAACATCGCCAAAAAACTAACACGGTCGGCGGCGTCACGCGGCGCTGAAACTCTAACCGAAGCCGAATCGAGTGCTCTTGCAGAGCCAGCAATAAAATTATTAATAGTGTCCGATAAACGTTTGGCGGTACTAAAATCAGCATTGCGTAGGTTAAAAGTAATATAATCGCCTAACATTAATGGTGACTGCACTTCTTTTTCAACAATAGCACCATTGGCAATGCGCCCAACAGTAGGGGTATTAACCAGTATTTTTGAACCATCTAAACCATCGGCACCAAGACCACTAACCACCAAACTGCCTTGCGCTACCGCATAAGCATTGCCGTCTAACCCTTTTAAAATGGTTTGTAATAACATGCCGCCACGCAAGCTTTTTGCGCTACCCATCGATGAAATAGTGACATCAATAGTTTGTCCCATTTTAACAAAAGCAGGTAACTCGGCACTGACCGCGACCACAGCGACATTTTTAAGTTTTGGTCTAATACCACTAGGCAAAGTAATACCAAAATTTCTTAACACCGTGGTAAAAGTTTGCTCGGTATAACGGCCTTTTTCACCCGTACCCACCAAACCAACCACTAAACCATAACCAATTAATTGATTAGTTCTAACACCGGCAACATCAGCAAGATCTTTGATCCGTTGGGCATTTACACTCATACAGGTGAAAGTTAGGGTTAATGCAGTTAACAAAATGATTTTAGCTAGTTTTTTATTCATAAAAAAAACAATTTTCATTTTAAGCACTCGATAAAAAACAGCCATTACCATGGCCACCACATACTATTGAAAAATTTCGACAACCAACCTTGCTCTTGTACATCAGCAAAGGTACCGGTGCCAGAATATTGAATGCGTGCATTGGCCACTTTGGTCGACAAAATAGAATTATCGGCGTCGATATCTAAAGCGCGGATAGTGCCGGTTAAACGTATATATTCGTCACCACTATTTAAGGTCATCCATTTTTCACCACGGATCACTAAATTACCATTCGGCAAAACTTTGATCACGTGCACCGAAATACTGCCCGACAAACTATTGCTTTGATCTGACGCAGAGTCACCTGAAAAATCAGATTTCTGATTGATACCTAACTGTATAGAGCGTTTGTTAATCGTCGCATTGCCTCCTAAACCAATGACTGGCTTCAGAGTTGAACTGTTTTCTTTAGTGTATTCAGTGAGCGCACTTTTATTCGCTTGGGTATTTTCACTTAAGGTCACCAAAATAATATCGCCAACCTGATGCGCTTTTAAATCGGAATAAATACTATTCACATAATGAGTGTTAAATAATGATCCCGTCGGGACTAAGCGACTGTCTTCATCTTCTGGCAAAATGGGCGAAAAATCAGGATCATTAGGCAAAACTTTGGTGCGTTCAACCGCAGCACAACCCGATAGCAGTACGAGCAATACCGCAATAAAACTAAAATATTTCATAACTCGTTCCTGTTTTTTTTTAATAAAAACCTAACCTAGGATCCATTAAAGTTGTTGATTAATATAACTAAGCATTTGATCAACTGCTGAAATTACTTTGGAATTCATTTCATAAACGCGCTGAGATTCAATTAAGTTAACTAACTCTTCGGTGGTATTAACATTGGATGTTTCTAACGCTCCTTGCACTAACATGCCGAAACCATTTAAGCCCGGCACATCACTTTGTGGCGTTCCGCTGACCGCCGTTTCAATAAATAAATTTTGTCCTATCGGCTGAAGACCCGACTTATTAACAAAATTAATGGT
>CAZVPC010000100.1:5637-6770 GCA_964629005.1 uncultured Pseudoalteromonadaceae bacterium
ACATCTAAAGAATTGTCGGTGGTGAGCATATCCCCTTGACTATGAATTTTTTGCGTAGAAACAACCTTAGTGCCGGCACCTAACATTAATCCCGAGGGTAATAACGTATTTTGGGTTGACCGACCACCCGGTTGATTAATTGTTTGGTACAGTAAATCTTCAAATACGGCTCGGCTCTTTTTATAACCAACCGTACTAGCATTCGCCAAGTTATTAGAGATCACTGCAATTTCTTTTGCTTGAGCATCTAAGCCTGTTTTACTGATCCATAATGCTGGATTCATAAATCACCTCAATAAATAGTTAAAATACGCGACGCATTTTAGAAAGATCTCAATAACGCTGAAGCACTAGAATCATTCTCTTCAGCCGTTTTCATTAATTTTAATTGCATTTCAAATTGACGTTGTAACGAAATCATTTTGGTCATCTCACTCACAGGATTAACGTTACTCGACTCTAACGTGCCACTTCTTACCATCACATTGACGTCAGCATCGGCGGTTGCGCCATCTTTACGACGAAACAAACCATCCGCACCTTTTTCAAGATCTCTCACATCAGGATTTACTAACTTAATGCGAGCTACTTCATCCTGAACAATTTGAGTTGAACCCTTAGGTGTCACCATGATGGTGCCATCTTTAGTGATGTTAATATTACTCACTGGCAACGGCAAAACAATCGGTCCATTTTCACCAAGTACTAATTCACCATTAATCGTTTCTAGCGTACCATCTTCGGTTAAGCGTAAATGTCCTTGGCGGGTATAAGCTTCGTTATTGGCATTCGCGCTCTGGTTAATTGCACCTACTTGCGTACCTAGAGCAACATCTTTCGCTACAGGTTGCACCACGATCCAACCATCACCATCAACAGCAATATCTAGCTCTCTGTCAGTGGTTATTTGCGAACCGCCGTCAAAGTTTTGGCTTGATCTTTCCACCATCGAAAATACACGCGTGGGCAAACCTTCACCAAAAGCCTGCATACTGCGTGCTTGAGCTAAATCAGCTTTAAAACCGATAGTATTAGCATTCGCTAAATTATTGGCAGTAACCGATAAAGCCAGCATATTTTGCTTAGCACCACTCATGGCAATATAAAGCATTCTGTCCATGATAAATCTCAGC
>CAZVPC010000100.1:6870-9959 GCA_964629005.1 uncultured Pseudoalteromonadaceae bacterium
ACATTAGACTGTTCAAGCGCCGATGAATTTATCGAGCCATAAGTCCCCGATCCTGCCTCTCCTGCTAAACCTTCACCAGATAGAATGCTCGCTTTCCATGACGTACCACCAACTTGCGTTAAGCCTTGATTATTAGCAAAATTAACGATAGCAATACGAGACAATGGCTGCGAAGTACCATTACTAAAACTCGCTAACACTAAACCATCAGGACCGATATCAATACCCGTTAATCGACCTACCGGCAAACCGTTTTGTTTCAATGAAGTAACTTCGAAGTTTGAAGCAAATTGAGTGGGTTCATTGGGGTTCGCCTTTAATGCATCAAGATTAAAATCAATAGTGATCGTTTGGGTTGGATCGGAACCATTTTTTAATATACCAGCCCCTGCCGCCGCCGGTGGAGCTGGGCTACCTAAAGCAATCGTTTTAATGCCCGCTGCCGGCTGGATCGAAATAAAATCACCTGCCGAATTAAAGACTAAACGTGCACCTTGAATACCCGCAGGGGCTAATGGTGCACCCGCTTTAGTACCAACAACATTGCCAGCCGTATTATCATCAACGGGAACCATCACATCATCAAGCGCGGTAGCAACCACCCATTCATTGGGATTAGTCGCTGGGTCTGCTTTAATAAAATAATAAGTCATAATATGACTTTCACCTAATGAATCAAAGATAGTAACAGAAGTAGAGCTGTTATAAGTTTTTGAATCAGCGGGATCAAAGTTGGTCGGTGCATCCGTAATATAACCGTCTCCTGCAGGTAAATTCATGCGAATATCAACCTTTGAAGTGGACTGCGGTGCCCCTGAAGACACGGGAATACGAATAGGTTTTGCCGTACTCAAACTTACCGAAGAAGATGAACCATCACTATTTACCGCAAAACCCAGTAAATTATTACCTTGCGAATTAACAATAAAATTATTACTGTTTAATTTAAATTCACCGGCACGAGTATAAGACGTTTCTAACGAGGTAATATCAGGCACGGTGGCAAAAAAACCATTACCAGTTATGGCTAAATCAAGTGCATTATTAGTAAATTTAATACTGCCTTGCGCAAATTGCTGGGCAACTTGCGAGGTTAAAACGCCATCACCTACTTTGGTTTTACCTGAAGATAATAATGAGGATGCGTAAACATCAACAAATTCTGCACGAGATTCTTTAAAACCCGTAGTATTAACATTAGCAATGTTATTTGACGTAACGTCTAGATCTTTTTGGGCTGCGTTTAACCCACTTAATGCGACACCGAAAGCCATAATAGTTCCTCTTTCTAAATAATATTAAACGGTTAATTAACCCTGAGAAATTTCAACAACATCTGCTAATGACATTGAACTTCCGCCTTGAAGATTTAACTGAACTTGTCCACCCGCACCTTTTAAGGTGACGCTATCAACATTTCTATAGGTTAGTGCTTGCAATTCGCTGGCTTTACCAGCCACCAACCCTGCAATACGAAAACGATACAAACCACTACTTGCTTGCTCACCATTGGCTAATTTTCCATCCCAAGAAAAGCCAAATTCACCTCGAGGTACACTACCCATAGGCACTTGTTGCACAACCGCACCAGATTGATCTTCGACATACATCACCACACTACTTGCTGGCAGGTCTAATTTTAATTTACCTTTTACCGTTTCCCCCTCAGTAGTACTAAAGCGGTTATCTTCAACCAAAACACTGCGACCAACTAACGACGATGCTTGTAAAGCCTGACTTGATCCCATTGATGCGGCAAAATTAGAAAACTTATCGTTTAAATTATTAATACCATCTGAGGTTGAAAATGATGTCATTTGTGAAATCATTTGATTATTATCTACCGGTTTTGTTGGATCTTGATAAGCGAGCTCTTGTGTTAACAAAGCAAAAAAATCACTTTGGGTGAGCATATCATTACGCTCTTTAGGCGTTTTTGTGGTGTCTTGCTGCCAACGAAGGCTATCTAATGCACCACTACCTTTTACCGATTCCATCTTTGTCTCCTAACTCAAATTATGACTTAAACTAAAATGACTCAAATTAGCGTTGACCTAATAATAAAGTTTTACTTACCATGCTTTTAGCTGACTCAGCCACCTGCACATTAGTTTGGTATGAACGTGATGCCGAAATCATATTGGTCATTTCTTCAATCACATTGACGTTGGGTTTATAAATATAACCATTTTTATCAGCCATCGGATGGCTAGGGGCATATTCAATGTTAAGTGGTTTATCACTTTCAACAATGCCCAAAACTTTAACTCCCACCGATTGCGGTTGACCGGCGGCAGCCTTTTGCATTTCAGCGGCAAAAACTGGTTGTCTGGCACGGTAAGTTTGACCGATACTACTGCTAACACTGTCAGCATTAGCAATATTACTTGCGGTGGTATTTAACCGGATTGACTGCGCACTCATGCCTGAGGCAGTTATATCGAATACATTAAACAAACTCATGACTATGGTCCTCCAGTAATGGCTTTTCTCAAACCACCAATCGTGCCATTTAAAAATTGTAAGCTGGTTTGATACTCTAATGAATTTTGTAGATACAAGTTTCGTTCCACTTGTACATCAACAGTATTGCCATCACCTGTATCAGGTTGCGTTGGACTGCGAAAGGCAACATTACTATTAAGGGCTATACGCGTGTCAAAATGTTTTTCATTAGTTTTTGCCATACCCATTTCTTGCTTTTGCGATGCTTGCATTAACAGTTTTTGAAAATCCATACCCTTGGCTTTATAGCCTGGGGTGTCTGCGTTAGCAATATTACTCGCAATAACTTCTGCACGCTCACCTCGTAAAATAAGCGCGTTAGAATGAAGACTTAATATTTTGTCAAGATTAATAGCCATAATGCCACCTCCGAATCATTACAGACATATATACAATTTTTATACCAAGTATATTGGTGTGTCTGAATTATTTTGAGGTAAAATACAATGAGGCGATCTTGGTTATAACTTTTTACAATCGCCGTGGATAGGTCGTAGATAAGTCGTAAATAGGTAAATAGGTAAATAGGTAAATAGGTAAATAGGTAAATAGGTAAATAGTGGATTATTTCTTTTGGTACACAA
>CAZVPC010000101.1:0-1061 GCA_964629005.1 uncultured Pseudoalteromonadaceae bacterium
TGCCAGTGTGGTTTTTTTCATTCTCTTTCCCCTACGTGTGCTGTTTTAATTTTTATAAGCTATGCTGTTATTACTATTTGACGTAAAACAACTACGCTAAATAGTGCCTGTGGTAACTAATTCGCGCACTATTGATTTTTAACTACCCTCAACGGCACGGAATGACTAATTAGGAATTGTTTAATAACTTAGAGAATTAAACATAAATTATAAATTAGACATAAGTCTAAAATAGGTTGTTTTTGCCCTAGACTTTAGTCTTAGAGCGAAAGATTTGTTAATCGATATAAGTTATAATAAAAAGCTGCCCAGCGAAATAATTTAAACTTTAAATTTAAACTATACTGTGCTCATCAGTTATCGATTTATCAGGTAAAAATAACGTTGAGTTGTTCCTTTTTACGATTTTTCCTTTTAGTGTTTCTTTTAGGTCAAAGTGCTTTGGCACAAGCCAGTGATCCTATTGAATTTATTTATTGTTATGAAGCCACTGAATTATTGCCTCATTTTACCGGAAATTCGTTTTCTGTACCTAAAACGCACCCTGGCGCGGCGATTGAAATATTGCAAGAATTAGACAAAAAAGTGGTGAGTATCAAGATAAAATACGTACGAAAACCATGGTTACGTTGCTTGAACGAACTAGCGGCAGGCAAAGTATCAGCCGTTATCGGTAGTTATTCTTTAGAACGAAGCCAGTTTGCGGTTTTTCCAAGAGTTGGCGATAAATTAGATACTAGATTAGCATTTTCAAATGCGAGCACCTGTTTATTACGACGAAAATCAGTCAATATTGGTTGGGATGGGCAACAATTTTCTTTTGAAGAAAAAACTACCATTGCCGTACCTCGCGGCTATAAAATTATCAGCAACTTAAAAGCGCATGGTTTTATTGTTTATGAGGCTAACTCGGCCAAACATGCGCATGACTTATTGTTTACTAATCGCGTATCAGCATCGATTGGTCTATGTAATTCAACTAACTACCCCGACACTGTGGTAAAAAACCCCATTCCCATCCGTACTCATTATGGTTACCTAATCTTCAGTAAAGTTTTTTA
>CAZVPC010000101.1:1161-5374 GCA_964629005.1 uncultured Pseudoalteromonadaceae bacterium
AATGATCAATTACAATAATTGCTTCAATAGTATTTTATCATTATTTTCTTGATGACTTATTTGTGCCAACAACAATTCAGCGGTAGCGATGGCATCGTTAAGAGCATTATGAGCAAAGTGCACGGGTAAACGGTAATTTGCACGTAGATTTGATAAACGTAATTCTGAGGGATCATAGGCAACATCATGTTTATCTAGACGTTTTTTGGCTATAGCTAACGTATCTATGATAGGAAAAACGGGTGCCATACCATAAAGTTCTCGGCAAGCTTGGCGTAAAAATTGTTTTTCGATACGCGCAAAATGAACCAACATAACCTTGCCTGCTAATGCTTGTAATAATTTTTCGACCACAAACTGTAACGTTTGTCCCTGCTCTTTTTGACTATCGGTTATACGATGGATCAGCACATTTTCCATTTGTAATTGCTCTTGGGTATTAATGATCTGATGATAACTATGTGCTAACTGTATTTGATTATTTTGCATCGCTACATAACCAACACTGAGCAATTTATCATGTTGCGCATGTAAACCCGTCGTTTCAAAATCAACAGCTAAAATAGGCACTTGATCAAAAGGCATGTTACCTTCAGGAAACGGCACCGCTAAAAAATCTTTTAATGCCCCTGCGGGTGCTTTCGCGTGTAAACGTATGCGTCTTGCATTAAGACCTAAAAAACGACCAAATATTTGCATGATTTAATAAACCACTTGTCGCGTTTTTTGCAATATTTTGATCACTTTAAAGGCATCTTTTAAATGTTCTCGCTCTAACCGAGAGATTTCTTTTGGTAATAAATAGTTGTCGGGGCTTTCTCCACAGTGAAGTTGTTTTGCTTGATGCGATGAACGCAATAATCCTAACAATTCAAATGCATCAATTAAACTAGCCGCCGATGTTCTACTTAATGATGGGCTACCGGCAACTTGTTTGATCCGCTCAATGGTATTAACCGCTGAAACACCTTCAGTTAGTGCATAAATACGCGCTAAATCAACAATAGGGGCAATGCCATTATGTTTTAAATCTAAACTCGCTTCATTGTGACCATTTTGGATCAAAACAAAGTCACGAAAAAATCCTAACGGTGGTTTTAAATTAAGTGCATTTTTAGATAAGTGTGCAATAAACAAGGTATTATTTTTTGCTGTGGCCAACATTTTTGCTCGCACTTGTGTTAATAACGAACTATCGCCATAAACCGTATTTAAATCAAAAAATACACTGGCATGTAATAATGCTTTAGGATCCGGAACGCTGATCCAGCGATGAAAATACTGATCCCAAACTGATTTTTTTTGCCGCCATTTTTGATTAGTCGCCATAACATCACCCGGACAATAAACAAAACCACAGGCATTTAAGCCATCACAAACAAATGAGGCAAGGGCATGAAACCAAGCATCATGCTCAGGCAACATCTCATCTGACAAAATCAAGGCATTATCTTGATCTGAATGCGCAAATTGTTCTTGTCTTGCCTGTGAACCTGCCGCTAACCATGCATAAGCAACCGGAGGTTGACCTAATAAATTTTCTGCCATTTTGATCAAGCGAATTGTAAATGCCATGGTGATCGCACTGATCGTCTTACCAACATGATCAGCTGTTGAGCCTAATTTTGCCATTCTAATTTGTAATTTAGGTAGCATTTTACTGATATTGGCTAAAGCTCTTACCGAAGGCGCCTTGCGGATAATGCTAGCAAAGTTAACCGCATTTAACCCCTCTTGATTCATTAAATCTGTGACCGTAACCATACCAACAAGCTGATTATTTTTAGTTACAGGTAAATGATGAATATGCTGACTAGTCATCATGTTCAAAGCATCGTAAGCATTATTTTGACAATCAATTGACGACATTTTTACGGTCATAATGGTGCTTATGGCTTTTGTAAAAGAAAGGCCTTGTGCAACACAGCGTTGACGAATATCTTTGTCGGTAACAATGCCCACTGGCTGTTCATTCTCAACCACAATAAGGCAGGAAAAACCGGATTTGGTCATGGCAATGGCAGCATCTTGAATAGTAGTACTTGCCATTATTGTTGCCGCAGGACTCTTATAAAAATGGCTCAATGAGGTATTCATTAAGGATGATGACACTATGGCTTCTTCGTTTACCTGCACCATTTTGTTATTCAAGCGCTCAGAGCCACTATGTAAAATAAAAGCAAGCCCATCAGCAAATTCATTAAAAATTAGTCGCAATTGCTGACACGAAATGGTGTAAAGCAGACAATCTTCTTCTACATCAAGGATCAATTCAGCATCTTCATGATAACAACAAAATAATGAACAAATATCACCCTCACCATATTTTTCTTGCAGCTCATTATTGGCATTAAAGTAGGCCAAAGCTCCCGTACGAATTAGATATAACGTTGCTTCTGCTCCACTGTTGCTGCTAATTTGCTTGCCTTTTCGAAAATAGCAAATAACCATTTCTTGGCTTAATTGGGCAATTTTTTCGTCCGGCAATTCGGTAAAAGGCGGAATGGCTTTAATAAAATTATGAATATCTGCTAATTCATTACTCATTTCTGTTCCTAATTGAGGCTGAAATAAACGTGACTACCTTTGTTGTAATGCATTGAGCTAAATTGAGTCAACCAATTACCTGCAATTCTAGACTAAAGTTTAATAGTTGCCGCTAAAAAAGCTTGCTAGGGTGATAACTAAGGTTGGCTACTGCCCATCTTCAACAGGCATAAATAAAAAATTAGATAAAAACAGAGAAAGATTTAGGAGAACATTGTGGAAAATGAAAAAACGTATTGGAGCGAAAATCTTCGCCTAATTTTCATTTGCCTAACCATTTGGTTTATAGTTTCATATGGTTTTGGTTTGTTATTAGTAGAGCCGCTTAATGCGATACGCCTTGGTGGTTACAAGCTTGGTTTTTGGTTTGCGCAACAAGGATCTATTTATACCTTTGTCGGATTGATTTTTTGGTATTCCGCACAAATGAATAAACTTGATAAAAAATATGATGTGGAGGAATAAGCATGGATGAATTAAAACTCTATACTTACATTGCCGTTTTTGGCACCTTTGCCATTTATTTTGGTATCGCTTGGTGGGCAAGAGCCGGTTCAACCAGTGATTTTTACGTTGCCGGTGGTGATATTACTCCCTTGCAAAATGGGATGGCGATTGGTGCAGATTGGATGAGTGCCGCCTCGTTTATTTCAATGGCTGGGTTAATTGCCTTTTTAGGTTATGGTGGTTCCGTATTTTTAATGGGTTGGACAGGTGGTTATGTTTTACTGGCAATGTTATTAGCTCCTTATTTGCGAAAACATGGCAAATTTACCGTACCTGAATTTATTTTTGATCGCTATTATTCTAAAACTGCACGCGTGGTCGCGGTAATTTGCTTAATTATTGCCTCTTTAACTTATATTATTGGTCAAATGAAAGGTGTTGGTGTTGCTTTTTCACGCTTTTTGGAAGTTGATTATGGTTTAGGCCTTGGCATTGGTATGGCAGTTGTGTGGGTATATGCAGTACTTGGTGGCATGAAAGGCATTACCTATACTCAAATCGCCCAATACTGTGTGTTGATTTTTGCCTATACCATTCCTGCGGTATTTATTTCACTGCAACTTACGGGTAATCCTATTCCACAACTAGGCTTAGGCAGTACCTTAGCCGATGGTAGCGGTGTTTATTTATTAGATAAATTAGACATGGTAGTCACCGATTTAGGTTTTAAAGAATACACTACCGACAACATGGGTGGCACGCTAAATATGTTCGCTTATACCTTGTCATTAATGATCGGTACTGCGGGTTTACCACACGTAATTATGCGCTTCTTTACCGTACCTAGTGTTAAAGCGGCTCGTGCTTCAGCGGGTTATGCCTTAGTGTTTATTGCATTACTTTATACGGTTGCTCCAGCCGTGGGAGCAATGGCACGTTTTAATTTAATGAACACTATTGAACCTGCAGCAGGCCAACACCTTGTCTATGCAGAGCGTCCACAGTGGTTTAAAGACTGGGAAAAAACGGGTTTATTGAAGTTTGAAGACAAAAATGGTGACGGTAAAATTCAATATGTGGCCGATAAAAGCAAAAATGAAATGGTTAAAGTTGATCGTGACATTATGGTTTTAGCTAATCCCGCCATTGCCAATTTACCTAACTGGGTTATTGCCTTAGTGGCCGCAGGAGGTTTAGCCGCAGCGCTGTCAACCGCCGC
>CAZVPC010000101.1:5474-9800 GCA_964629005.1 uncultured Pseudoalteromonadaceae bacterium
ATGAGTGGTACGGCAGCCGTTGCCGGTATGTGTTCAGGTATTGGCATTACTATGTTGTATGTGTTTCAACACAAGGGCATTATGTTCATTCCAGGCACTTCATTTTTAGGTGATATGGGACCGAATTGGTTCTTAGGCATTTCACCTAATGCTTTTGGTGTTGTTGGTGCTATTGTTAACTTTGCCGTCGCGTTTGCAGTACTTAGAATAACGGGCGAAGCACCTGCACACATTCAGGCCTTAGTTGAAAACATGCGCATACCTAAAGGTTCAGGTGCCGCACATGTCCATTAACATTTAAAGGCTACAACAACTGTTGAAAGGCTCCTTCGGGAGCCTTTGTTGGTAAAAAATTTAGAAGGAATTATTGATGAACAAACACACTAAAGTCGCAATTTTAGTGGCACCAATCTTAGCGGTTATTGGTTATATCGCTTCCGATTATTATGTCGAATATAACGCTAAAAAAGCTAAATTTTATCAATTAGTGAATGACGGCCCTTGTGATATTTTAGGACATAAGTGTGTGTTAACGTCGGGCAATTTCAAACTAAATATTTTTGATAAGAAAGGCATCACCACCGTTAATTCAACTTTTCCGTTAGATAATGCAACCCTATTTTTAGTTGATAATCATGATCAAGGGAAAGCGTATCCGTTAGCGATGAACGATAGCCCGTATTATTGGCAAAGTAAAACGCCGCTACGAAAAATATTGATCACAACGAATAAAACGCAAAAAATACGTCTCGTTGCCAGCATTAAAGGTGGTAAATATTTAGCAGAGTTTTACACTAATAGGTTGTATACGCAGGCACGTTAAAATATGTTTCCAAACTGGCAATTAGTCGTTTTAAGTTTTAGCTACATTGGTTTATTATTTCTTATTGCTTATTTAGGTGATAAATATCGCTATAAATTATTTAAAAACTCCCAATCCATAATATATGCCTTAACCTTAGGGGTCTATTGTACCTCGTGGAGTTTTCTTGGTACGTCGGGCAAAGCCGCCACTAATGTGCTCGCACATTTACCCATTTATTTAGGGCCTATTTTATTATTCGTCTTTGCTTGGCCTTTTATGCAACGCATTATTCGCGTTAGTTTAAAATTACACTTAACCTCTATTGCTGATTTATTAGCGGCACGATTTGGTAAATCACATAACCTTGCCATTTTAGTTACCTTGGTTGCCTTGATCGGCACCATGCCGTATATCGCCTTGCAACTTAAAGCGATTGTTTATTCATTCCAGCAATTACAACAACAACAAGACTTTGTTACTTGGCAACTAGGCTTAGCGGTAAGTATTGTGTTGGCTGGCTTTACCATTGTTTTTGGCATTAGAACTATTGATGTAACCGAGCGCCATCCGGGCGTCATGCTCGCCATCGCGTTTGAGTCATTGGTTAAATTAATTGCTTTTTTGGCCATAGGTATTTTTGTTGCCTTTTATTTATATGACTCTCCCATTGATTTATGGCAACAAGCTAATCAACAAATCGATTTTAGCAGTCAAATCAACGGCTCTAATGTCACCTCAATGTTAGGCCTTTTGGTGATCACCATGACCGCTTTTTTATCACTACCACGGCAATTTCAAGTGATGGTCGTTGAACTTAAAGACACTAAACATACTTGGCTTAGTCGGCGTGTTTTCCCTTTGTATTTATTAGTTTTTGCACTCTGCACCATACCACTAGGTTTAGCCGGCCATTTATTACTTAACAACACGGTTCCTTCCGATGCTTACGTGCTATTTTTGCCTTGGCATGGTAAACAAATTTGGTTAACTTTATTTACCTTTTTAGGCGCTATTTCAGCCGCAAGTTCTATGGTGATTATTTCTGCTATCGCCTTGAGCACCATGCTCAGTAACGAAATAGTTTTCCCATTACTGTTTCGTTCGAAAAACCAACAGCAAACCAATTATGACAGCTTTCGTTTACAACTGTTAAACACACGTAAGGTGCTGGTTTTATTTGTTATTGCGTTAGGTTATGGGGTGTTTTTAATGGCCTCGCCTGATACCTTATCGTCGTTGGGTGAAATTGCTTTTGGTGCCATTGCCCAACTTACCCCTGCATTGATTGTCGCTTTTTGTTGGCGACGAGCCAGTTTAAAAGGCGTGTTTAGTGGTATTTTTACTGGTTTTATTTTATGGTTTTTACTCAATTTTCTCCCTCAAATAGGTATTTATCCACAACCTTTTATCACCAATTTAATGCCCAGTAATAGTGTCGCAACCTTGTTAAGCTTATTGGTGAATATTGTCGTGATGTGGTCTATTTCACAACTCAGTCGCCACAGTGTACAAGAAAGAGTACAAGCTTCCTTATTTCTTGAATGGCAAGCACCACAAGTAATTAGCTCATCAAAATCTCGACAAATAAACATTAATGAACTACAACTATTAGTTTCTCGGTTTGTGGGCGAAGAGAAAACAAAAATCAGTTTTGCAAAATTCATCCAGCAAACCGATAGAAAAGCATTAGGATATCGTGAATATAAACAAGCAATATTGCAGCACACTGAAAACACGTTAGCAACAGTAATGGGGGCATCTTCTGCACGTTTAGTACTCAGTTCCGCACTAGATGGTCGAGACATTGCCTTAGATGAATTAGCCGTTTTAGTAGAAGACGCATCAAACCAACGACAAGAATTTGGGCAAAACTTACTACAAAGCGCGATTGAAAATGCCAGTGAAGGCATTTCTATTATCGATCACGATCTTAAATTAGTCGCATGGAATAAGAAGTATCTCGACTTGTTTCATTATCCCAAAGCGCTTATTTATTCTGGTTGTCCGATAGAGCATTTAATTCGTTTTAATGTTGAACGTGGCTTATGTGGTCACGGCGATATAAATACTCAAGTAGCGAAGCGTATTCAATATTTAAAACAAGGCAGCCCACATAGTTCTGAACGCCAACATAACGACGGGCAAGTGATCCGTATCGAAGGCAATCCGTTGCCTGATGGTGGTTTTGTCATGCTTTTTTCAGATATAACGGCTTATAAAAAAGCAGAACTTATTTTAAAAGAAGCCAATCAAGATCTAGAAACTCGAGTAATAGAACGTACGCAAAAACTGGCTCAAGCCAATGATGAATTAGCACTAGCGCGACAAAAATCAGAGCAAGCACATCTGAAAAAAAGTCAATATTTAAAAGCATGTAGCCATGATTTAATGCAACCCTTAGAAGCCGCCCGCTTATTTACTTCCGCCTTATTGAGCCAAAAAAACTTAACCGAGGTACAAAAAAGACAAGTACATAACATCAAAGACTCTTTAAAAGTTGCCAATGAATTGCTGTCTAATTTAGGTGAAATAGCTCGTATTGAAAGTGGCAATATTAAACCTAACCTTAGCGTTTTTTCACTGAATGAACTTTTTAGCAGTTTAGCGCAAGAATTTTCTGCGGCGGCTGATGATTTACAAGTGGATTTTCGTGTCATGCCAACCAAACAATGGGTAAACAGCGACAAACATTTAGTTCGTAGAATACTACAAAACCTGCTCGGCAACGCATTTCGCTATGCGAGTCCCGGTAAAGTTTTATTAGGTGTTCGAAAAGTAAATCAACAAGTGCAAATACAAGTGTTAGACAATGGCCCTGGCATTCCACAAGATAAACAGCAACTGGTATTTGAACAATTTACCCAACTTGCCCATCCTAATAACCAAGGAGGACAAGGATTAGGCTTGGGATTGAGCATTACTCAAAGTTTGGCCCATATTTTAGCGCACCCCTTATCATTAACCTCAGTCGAACAACAAGGCTGCAAATTCAGTATTTTATTACCAAAGTCACCGCCACAAACAGCGAATAAAGATGCCTTAATAATACCCAAAATTGGTTTACAAGGTGCGACCGTATTGTGTATTGATAATGACACGGCGGTATTAAAAGGGATGACCGAATTAATAACAACATGGGGCTGTAAGGTGTATGGCGCAGAATCTTTCGCTCAAGCTTTAATGGTATTTAGCCAACATCAAAATGAGATTGATATTTTATTAGTCGATTACCAACTAGATAATAACAACAATGGCTTGGCATTAATTGCTCAAATTCGCCAGCAACTCAATAACTTTATCCCCGCTATATTAATTACCGCAACCACCGACAGCGACATTGAAGAAAAAACCAAACAGACAAAGGTTGGTTTTATGCGAAAATTAGTTAAACCCGCTGCCTTAAGAGCCATGATGGGAGCAATGTTAGCGAAACAATTACACGATAATTACTTAGAATAAAACCAGTTAACCACCCTCAATTTACTTAACTACTTAATTCGCCAGCAAAATCAGATCCAGAT
>CAZVPC010000102.1:0-9703 GCA_964629005.1 uncultured Pseudoalteromonadaceae bacterium
GCAATTTTTCCTACGTATAAAGTAGATCACCTAATTAATGAAACTGGTATTATTTGAGATTGGTGATCGCGGTTAAATAATTTGATCTTAAGCAAAATAGCTAAAACCTAATCTGCCTTTTTATTATGAGTACTAATAACATCGTAAGCGGCTTGTATATCTTGAGTTTTTTGTTTTGCCATTTCCATCATTTCAGGCGGCAAACCTTTCGATACAAGTTTGTCAGGATGGTGTTGCACCATCAATTTTCGATAAGCTTTTTTGATCTCTTGCGCTGAAGCACTCGGCTCAACACCTAACACTTTATAGGCATTACTCAATTGTGTTTTACTCGACTGCGTTTGACCAAAGCGACCATTAGTTTGATTAAACTGCGCGCCTGCGATGATCATTTCTAATAATTTATCAAGATCAGCGCTAGAAAAACCCAGCGAATTAGCTATTGTGTGTAAAGCTTCTCGTTCATCTTGATCTAATTCACCATCGGCAAAAGCAAGTTGAATTTGGATCTCAAGAAACATGATCAGTAAATCATGGCGATTACCACAACTTTGTTTAAACTTTTTCAGCCGTTCCAACAAAGGAAAACCAGCCATTTTCCCTTCTCTAAATGCATCTTGTGCTTGCGCTCTTAACTCAGGTTCTAACCCCAGTTTATCCATATAAGCTTGAGCAAAAGCAATTTCATGAGTTGATACATGACCATTCGCTTTAGCGACATAACCCATAATAGAAAAAGTGCTATAAAAAAATGCTGCCTGTCGAGTCGATTCATCCTCATCACTACCCGATAAATTATTAAAATTTAGCCCGACTCCTTGATCAAATCGATGACCAAACCAAAGTCCTAATAAAGCACCAACAATGTTTCGGCTCAACATAAAACCAAACAAAAAACCTAAAACCTTACCCCAAATACGCATACAAACTCTTATCTTTTATTGCTAAAAATTGAACTTTCATCTTAAAAAATGTCTCACTGTGCAATAACTAAAGCTGACTTTTTATTAAAGAAAGCTAGTTTTCGCCCTGAAACTATGAAAATAATAATATAACCAATTAGCGAGCGAATGAAAATTGCTATATCATGGCACAGTTTTAAATTTTTCAATTAATGTTTCCAAAGAACCTTGAGTAATTTTTCGGATAATAAATGCATTTTCTTCCCAAATTTTTATTATTATGCCTAGTCTTCTCAGCTTATGCTTTTTTATTTTCACCCCCCGTTTTTGCTGGTTCAAAAGCTGAAGACAGCGAAAAAAATTACGCTAAGCTAAAAAGCAAGGTTAATTTAATTATTTCTTGTCCGGTAGCAAAAATTGACAAAATAGGGATCAAGCAAGTAATTACAGATAAAAATGCTATCACCATTTCTGCAAAATCATCCAGTATTGAAAAAAATGAACTCGCACGTTTTTCTGGCAACGTGATCATGATCAACCAAGGTCAGCGCATCAGTGCTGAAAAACTAGAATTTGACCGTTTAAAAGCAAGTTTCAATGCCCACGGTAGTATACATTATCAAGCTAAAACTATTGATGTTTTTGCTCAGTCTCTTACGGCAAATAATGACGATCAGGCCACCACATTAAAACAATCATCGTATCAACTTGCTAACAATCCTGCTCATGGTAGCGCCGGTGAATTGTCCATTAGCAATAGAGGTGATTTAACACTGCGAGATTCTACTTTCACCACCTGTCAAGGAAAACAGCCTGATTGGTTACTTGAAGCGAGTAAAATATATATTTCCACTGGAAAAAACATTGGTGAGGCTTATAACGCCAAATTGAAATTATGGGGCGTTCCTGTTTTTTATATTCCTTATTTTTCTTTTCCGGTAACCAATGAACGAAAATCAGGTTTTTTATACCCCAAGATCGGCTCATCAAATCGATCAGGCATAAAAATAGAAACCCCCTATTATTTTAATATTGCTGAAAATGTTGATGCCACCATTACCCCACGTTACATGTCAAAACGTGGTTTACAATTATTAACTGAATTGCGATATTTAACAGATTTACAAGCTGGAACAATAAATTTTGAATATTTAAATAAAGATCAAGACTTAAAAAATAATAACAATGCTCGTTACCTCGCCCGTATTCAACACACCGGAACTTTTTCCGATAACTTTCGCGTTTATGCCGATTACACCACCATAAGTGATGACAATTATTTAGTTGATATTGGCAGTGATTACTACACTTCCAATGATGCTTACCTCTACCAAACGGGTGAGTTATCCTACTTTGCGGATAATTGGCAAGCGACCGTAAAACTACAAGACTTTGAAGTACTTGGTGATCACGTTCAAAGCTATCGAACCGTGCCTCAAGTTGAATTTTCTAGTTTTCAAGCCTTACCCTTTGGACTCGGCAGCTTTGATTTTTATTCAGAACTCAGTCGCTTTGAAACACCCGATCCAACCTTGCCGGAAGCAAACCGTTATCATGTTGAAGCAGGTTTTACTTTACCAATAACTCGCCCTTCTTGGTTTTTAAATTCGGAATTAAAGATATTACAAACGAATTACCAGCAAAAAAACATTAGCTACAACAGCAAACTCAGCAAAAATGTTAGTCGAACTCTACCTAAATTACGTTTTCATGGCGGTTTTAATTTAGATCGTAGCATTCAATATTTAGGCGGAAATTTTACCCAAACCTTAGAGCCGCAAGTCCAATATTTGTATATACCCGAAAAAGACCAAAGTGCGATTGGTATTTATGATACCACCTCATTACAAGATGATTATAATGGTCTATTTCGTGATCGTCGCTTTAGTGGCTTAGACAGAATAGCCCGAGCCAACCAATTTTCTTGGGGGGTAACCAGTCGTATTCTTAATAATACTAATCAAGAAGTGTTTCGTTTAAGTGTTGGTAAAATTCTTTACCTGAATAACAGTAATATTGCCACCGATAAAAACAATAATATTGCCGCAAGCCAATCAGCCCTTGCTGGCGACATATTTTATCAAATCAATAATAAGTGGCAGCTTAGTGGCGACATCCAATATAATACTGAGCTAGGTTATACTAATAAAAGTGAAGTTAATGTTAACTACCAATACAATAAAAAACATTTAATACAGTTTAATCATCGCTTCGCTCGCAATGTTTCGGGCAGTAATATTGAACAAGTTTCCTTATTAGCTAGTAGTGAAATTAATAAAGACTGGCAATTTGTTGGGCGACTAACCCAAGATTTAATTAGTCAACGCAGCATTGAAAGCTACGCAGGCTTACAATACGAAAGTTGTTGTTGGGCGGTACGATTTGCTTTTCATCGTTATATAAACTCTAAAGTAGATCTGCAAAGTTTTGCTAACGAAACCCACAATGAATTTACCTCAGGCTTTGTGATACAATTCGTGATCAAAGGTTTAGGTGGAGAACAATCATCTGTTGGTGTCGATGATATGTTTAGCTCGAGTATATTTGGCTATAAACGCCCATATTTTCTCAATAATTAATAAAAGAAAACTAAATGAAAAAAATGAAGATAATTTTAACCTTACTACTGTCTTGCTACGTCACATTGTTAAGTGCTGCAATAGCAAAAGAAGTTCAGCTCGATCGTGTCGCAGCTATCGTTAATTCAGGTGTCGTACTTGAGTCTGAAGTACAAGATCTAATCGCCAATGTAAAAAAACAAGCAAAAAAAGACAACCAACCTTTACCCTCAGATAAAGCGCTACGCACTCAAGCCATGGACAAGCTTATTAATGACAGCTTAATTTTAGAGCTTGGTGAGCGTATGGGCGTAAAAGTAAGTGATGCACAGCTCGACGAAACCATTACCAACATGGCCAAAGGAAAAAAACTAACCATTGAGCAACTTAGAGAAAATTTAGTTAAAGATGGTATTGATTATGAAAAATATCGTGAAAACGTGCGTACTGAATTAATTTCAGGAGAAGTTAGACGTGCCGCAGTACGTCGTCGTATTTTTATTTCCCCCCAAGAAATCACTAATTTACTCAGTGCGATGAAAGAACAAACGCATCATGATGTTGATTACCACCTCGGCCATATTTTAATCGAATTTCCAGCAGATCCTACTCAAGACGATATTAACTCAGCAAAACAACGAGCAGATAAAGTTATTGAATTACTCAACAGTGGCTCCGATTTTGCGAAAATAGCAATCGCGTCTTCAGGTGATGCTAACGCACTAAAAGGCGGTGACTTAGGTTGGCAAAATTTCAACGAAATGCCCACCCTGTTTTCAGATCTAATTGATGGCAAAGAAGAAGGCGTGGTAGTGGGTCCTATCCGTACAGGTTTAGGCTTTAGTATTGTAAAAATACTCGGTATTCGTGGTCGAAAAGTGGTTGAAGTGGAAGAAGTAAAAGCTCGGCACATCCTGATCAAATCAACCATTATATTAAGTGAAGCAAAAGCAGAAGCAAAACTACAAGGCTTTTTAGATCAAATTAAAGCAGGAAAGGCAGACTTTGCCGAATTAGCTAAAGAATACTCTGAAGGCCCTACCTCAGTGCGCGGTGGTGACTTAGGCTGGTCAGATCCTAACAACTATGATCCAGCTTTTAGAGATGCATTGGCTGAACTCAAAGTAAACGAATACCATAAACCCATTCGCTCTTCATTTGGCTGGCATTTGATCCAATTGACCGGACGACGGATGTTAGATGCAACCAAACAAATGAATAAGAATCATGCTTACAAACTACTTTATAGCCGAAAATTCGGCATGGAGAGCGCACGTTGGATGAAAGAAACGCGTGATGAGGCTTATATTGAAATTTTTAAGCCACCGAGCAAAAAATAATGAAAACTCCAACTGTTGTTAATAGAATTGCCGTAACACCGGGCGAACCCGCGGGCATAGGCCCTGATTTAGTTATTACGATTGCTCAGCAAGCGTGGCCGGTTGAAATCATTGTAGTTGCCTCGCCAACACTGTTAATTGAACGCGCTAAATTATTGGGTTTACCCCTAACACTGATTGACTACGACGCTAAACGACCCGCAAAAGCACAACAAGCGGGTACGCTAACAATTTTAGCTCAAGAGCTAATAGAACCTTGTGTGGTAGGTGAACTCAACACAAACAATGGTAATTATGTGTTAGCAACCTTAAAACTTGCTGGCGAAAAGAATATGTCGGGTGAATTTGCGGCCATAGTAACGGGACCTGTGCATAAAGGCTTGATCAACCAAGCCGGTATCGCATTTAGCGGTCATACTGAATTTTTTGCCCACCAAGCTAATTGTTCAGACGTGGTAATGATGTTGGCAACTAAAGGGTTACGAGTTGCCTTAGTGACAACACATATCCCCTTAGCTTATGTTGCCAAAGCGATCACCAAAACACGTTTACAAACAGTCACCCGTATTCTACATCAAGATTTGATCACCAAATTCGGCATAAAATCACCAACTATTTATGTTTGCGGTATTAATCCTCATGCGGGTGAAGACGGTCATTTGGGCAGAGAAGAAATAGAGACCATGAGCCCTGCTCTTGATGAACTACGTGAACAAGGCTTAAATTTAATTGGTCCTTTGCCCGCCGACACTATTTTTCAAGAAAAATATCTTGCCGATGCCGACGCCATTTTAACCATGTATCACGACCAAGGCTTACCCGTGTTAAAATACAAAGGCTTTGGCGCTTCGGTCAATATTACCTTAGGATTACCTTTTATTCGTACCTCAGTTGATCATGGCACCGCGTTAGATTTAGCCGGAAAAAATCAAGCCTGCCAAGGGAGTTTTATTGCCGCAATGAACACTGCCATTCAATTGGCTAGCACCGCAACTGAGTCATAAATAACAACGATACCATGAGAATTTTATGAGTAATAGAAGTCACTTAGGCCATCAAGCCAAAAAACGTTTCGGTCAAAACTTTCTCCATAACGACGCCATTATCAGTAAAATTGTTGATGCGATCAACCCAGAGCCTGACGAAAATTTAGTTGAAATAGGCCCAGGATTAGGCGCACTCACCGAACCCGTCATTGAACGCGCTGGGAAACTTTCGGTGATTGAACTCGACAGAGATTTAGCCGAACGGCTCCGCCACCACCCTTTTTTAGCACCACACTTAACCCTTTATCAAACCGACGCATTGAAATTTAATTTCGCTGAATTAGCCTCAGCTACGCAACCATTACGTATTTTTGGTAACCTGCCTTACAACATTTCAACACCGCTTATTTTTCATTTATTAACTTTTAATAACGTGGTGAAAGACATGCATTTTATGCTGCAAAAAGAAGTGGTTGAACGCATGGCCGCTGCGCCAAATTGTAAAGCTTATGGTCGTTTATCAATAATGACTCAATACCAATGTCAAGTTATACCCGTAATGGAAATTGGTCCCGAAGCTTTTAAACCCGCGCCAAAGGTTGATTCAGCAATAGTACGGTTGATCCCACATAAAAAAATATCTCATCCAGTTAAAGACATTGCCAGTTTAAACAAAGTTTGTCTGGCGGCATTTAATCAACGTAGAAAAACTATTCGTAACAGTTTTAAAAAATTGCTCGATGTAAAACAGTTAGAAAATTTAAATATTGATCCCAGCATTCGTCCAGAAAATTTAACTCTTGATGAATATATTAATATTGCCAATTTTTTAACTGAGCAAGCGCTTAATAACAATACATATATAGACTAACGTTTATGGCATTGTATCTCGTTGGTGATGTTCAAGGTTGCTTTAGCGAACTCCAAGCACTTTTAACGCAAGTTAATTTTAACCGAGAAAAAGATCAACTATGGCTGGCAGGCGATCTTGTCGCCCGAGGGCCACAATCACTTGAAACATTGCGTTTTGTTAAATATTTGGGCAACCAAGCGCAAATGGTTTTAGGTAATCATGATCTGCACTTACTAGCCATACACGCAAAACTAAAAAAAGCAAAAAAATCCGATTTTCTCGATGCTGTTTTATCGGCACCCGATTGCGATGAATTAATGGATTGGTTAGCGCAGCAACCGTTACTGGTTAAATTACCCCACGAACAAGCTTATTTAAGTCATGCGGGCATATCTCCCCAGTGGACGTTACCAGAAGCCATATCACAAGCAGAATTTGTTCAAAGCAAACTTGCCAGTACTAATCGAAATAACTGGCTAGCACAAATGTATGGCGAACAACCGAATAATTGGCACCATGCCATAACTGATATTGAAAAATTTCGTTTTACCGTTAATGTGTTTACTCGAATGCGATTTTGTTTTACTGATCACAGCCTTGAATTCAAACATAAATTTTCACCCGATCAAACTAACCATGAATTAACACCTTGGTATGAACTAACTAGAGTTACTGAAAATATTCCATGGGTTTTTGGCCATTGGGCGTCACTAATGGGGCAATGTAGCAATAAAAATGTTTTTGCACTTGATACCGGCTGCGTTTGGGGTAATTATTTAACACTGTTGCGTTGGCACGACAAACAACTTTTTACCGAGCCAGCGCATCAGTTCGGTGATTAATAGCAAATAAGCAGTCAGAGAGTACGTGTAAAAGTTAAATTGCTTGTTATAATGTTTATGTACCCTTAAACTTTAGGTCTAGGTTACTAACTATTTAATCATTTTTACCGATACAATAACGATAAAAAAATAACAATTAAACGTTTTTTATAAAAATCAATTTAAACACGCAATAGCAAGTGGTGGACTATATGAATTTAACTGTAGCAATGAAAATTATCGGCGGTTTTGCCATTATCAGCATCCTGCTGATTTTAAGCAGTGCGTCGTCGTTAATGAACTTAAATACAATTAGCGACTCAACAACTGAGGTTAGCAACCTTGCTATTCCTATGTTAAAAGAAAGTAATGGCCTTGCCATTGAACTGACGCAAATGGGCAATTTAGTCCTCAAAGGCTATTATCAAAATAAGATCCCCCCTTTAGACCAAAACAAAAAGACTTTTGTAAAAAGTAAGGCTGTTTTTAATGATACCCTTAAAAGATTATCTGGCATAGTAAGAGACAAGGCAAACGTTGTTACTAGTTTACGCAAAGTTAAAAAGAATAGTGATGCCTTTGAAAAAGACGCTTTAGGAGTATTTGACAACCGCAAGATCAGTATTGAACAACTGACGATATTAAAAGAAAAAGTTGATAGTTTAGAAGAAAAAGCCGATGATGCGGTGACTTTATTACTTGATTTAGCCGACAATGACTTAGCCGAAACAAAATTGCAGCGCGCCATCAGTTTAGGTGAACTGATGGAAACGCAATTTAACAGCCTAGTCGCCTCTGCCATGGAATATAAAGATGTAACCACCACTAAGACCAGTGCTTTAATAGAAACTGAGATGAAATTTGCCCTAACCGAATTAGAAGGATCTATTAACGATGAAATGAGTGAACTAACCAGTAATGGCATTAACGATGTAGCTGACAACCTAAAAACAGCATTTGCTGAAGTTAAAGACTTATTGTCGGCAACTAATGGCATTCTTTACCACAAAAAAACACAATTAACCGCGAATGCGCAAGCAAAACATGATTTAGCTGCCGCTGAAAAAGACATTAAAATCGCCAATGCCATTCTCAAAAAACAAGTAGAATTAGCGGATAAAACGGCAAAAAATACCAGTGCGATGGTTGCCGATGCCGTATCAGGCGGCAATTCTCAAACGACTATTATTTTAATTATCTCTCTAGTCGCTGCGGTGGTTATTTCACGATTAACACTGATCAGTATTACTCGTCCACTAGCCGAAGTGAACGATATTTTAAATGTAGTTGCCTCTGGCGATTTATCAACAAATCTGGATGAGAGTGGTAAAGATGAATTTGCGACATTAGCTAAAAACTTAAACCGTGTTATCGAAAGTTTACGCACGCTAATTCAAGGCGTTATTAGTCGCTCAACGCAACTTGCCGCCGCTGCTGAGCAAACTTCGGCCGTAACCGCGCAAAGTACCAAGGCAATAGAAGAACAACGTAATCAAGTTGAACAAGCCGCTTCAGCCACTACTGAAATGAGCAGCACTTCGCAAAGCATGCTCGGTAGCGTTAATGAAGCCTTAACTGAAATCAAACAAGCCGACGAAGAAGCACAGCACGTTAAAGAAATTTCATTACAAAACAAACAGACCATAGAACTACTTGCTAACGAAGTCGAGTCTGCCTCTCAAGTTATCAATAAATTACAACAAGACAGCGCCTCAATCGGCGGAATTTTAGATGTTATTCGTGGTATTGCTGAACAAACCAACTTGCTTGCTTTAAATGCAGCTATTGAAGCAGCACGTGCAGGGGAACAAGGTCGAGGTTTTGCCGTTGTTGCTGATGAAGTAAGAACACTTGCCAGTAGAACACAAGAGTCCACGCAAGAAATTCAAAACATGATCGAAGTCCTGCAAACCGGCTCAGGGCAAGCGGTAACCGTTATGGATACCGGCAAAACGCAAGCAACAGAGTGTGTTAAACAAGCAGATGTTGCCGTGAGAGCACTTGAAACTATCACCGATGCAGTTCACCAAGCCTTTGACAAAAGCACCCAAGTGGCAACGGCTGCCGACGAGCAGAGTGTTGTTGCGCATGAGATCAGTGAAAACTTAGAGTCCATTGTTGCCATTGCCGAGCAAACCACCGCTGGCGCACAACAAACCGCCACCTCTAGCGGTGAAGTAGCAAAACTAGCAGAAGAATTACAGCAATCGGTACAAGAGTTTAAAGTATAAGTTGAGGTTCTA
>CAZVPC010000103.1:0-9671 GCA_964629005.1 uncultured Pseudoalteromonadaceae bacterium
CTTAACTTAAATGAACCCAATAAATTAGGCGATGTATCTTGGGTAAAACCAGGAAAATATGTCGGCATTTGGTGGGGTATGCACATTGGCGAAAACACTTGGGCCAGCGGTAAAAAACACGGTGCAACCACCAGTGAAACCAAACGATATATGGATTTTGCCGCCAAATATGGTTTTAGTGGTGTATTAGTTGAAGGTTGGAATATTGGTTGGGATGGCGAATGGTTTTTCAATGGTGATTTGTTCAATTTCACCAAAAGCTTTGCTGATTTTGATCTCAAAGCCGTCACTGATTATGGCAAACAAAAAGGTGTAAAGCTGATCGGTCATAACGAAACGTCAGGCAACGTCACTAATTATCGCAATCAAATGAATGATGCTTATAACTTATATGAAAAAGTTGGTGTCACGCAAATAAAAACGGGCTATGTCGCTGATGGGGGCAACATTAAACGTATTGATAAAAATGGTATTGTTCGTAAAGAATGGCACGATGGTCAATTTATGGTAGGTGAATATTTGTATAGTGTTACTGAAGCAGCAAAACATCATATTAGTATTAATACTCATGAACCAATAAAAGACACCGGCTTACGTCGTACTTATCCAAATTGGCTCTCCCGTGAAGGTGCACGAGGACAAGAATACAATGCTTGGGGTAGCCCACCAAATCCGCCAGAGCACACCGCCATTTTACCTTTTACCCGAATGTTAGCAGGACCCATGGATTTTACCCCAGGTATTTTTAATATGGGCTTTAATGGCTTAGGCGATCAAACCAATCGCCCACAAACAACACTTGCCAAACAATTAGCATTGTATGTGGTACTTTATAGCCCCATTCAAATGGCCGCAGATTTACCACGAAACTATGAAGCCAATTTGCCTGCCTTTCAGTTTATTCGAGATGTACCAACCGATTGGCAACAAAGTAAAGCCATCGCTGGTGAAGTCGGAGATTTTGTTGCTATTGCCCGCCAAGACAGAAACAGTGATGATTGGTATCTTGGTGCGTTAACGGATGAAAATGCTCGAAAACTGACTTTGTCTTTAAATTTTTTAACGAAAAACAAGCGCTATCAAGCGCAAATTTATCGAGATGGCAAAAAAGCTGAATGGAAAAATAATCCTTACGATATGATCATTGAACAAAAAATCGTGACCAATAAAGATTCACTCAGCCTTGCTTTAGCAACCAGTGGCGGCGCGGCAATACGCTTTAAAGCACTTAACTAATTCTAAACAACACCTTCAAAATGAGCTTTTGTTTCCCCAACAAAGCTCATTTATTTTACCTCACTCCTAAAAAAAATCATTTTTTTAACAAAAATTGCAAAACAATATACCTCACTGCATTTGCTTACGTTATAATTTCGTTATTACAAATGGAATATTTCATTTACCACCACAAAACCACCTAAATCAGGAGTAACTTCATGGCTTTAATTTCAATGCGTCAAATGCTCGATCATGCTGCCGAATATGGCTACGGCATTCCCGCTTTTAACGTTAATAACTTAGAGCAAGTTCGTGCAATTATGCTTGCAGCAAACGAGACTAATAGCCCAGTGATCATGCAAGCATCAGCAGGGGCCAGAAAATACGCTGGTGCACCGTTTTTACGCCACTTAATTTTAGCTGCTATAGAAGAATTTCCACATATTCCTGTCGTCATGCATCAAGATCACGGCACGTCACCTAGCGTATGTCAACGTTCAATTCAATTAGGATTTTCTTCAGTAATGATGGATGGTTCATTAATGGATGACGGTAAAACGCCTTCAAGTTATGATTACAATATTGAGGTAACACGCCGCACGGTTGAAATGGCACATGCTTGTGGTGTATCTGTTGAAGGTGAATTAGGTTGCTTAGGTTCATTAGAAACAGGTGAAGCTGGCGAAGAAGATGGTATTGGCGCGGTTGGCAAGTTAACTCAAAAACAAATGTTAACCGATCCTGAAGAGGCTGCTGACTTTGTCAATAAAACCCAAGTAGATGCACTTGCTATTGCTTGTGGCACTTCCCATGGCGCGTATAAATTTACCCGTCCACCAACCGATGATATTTTAGCCATCGATCGCATTAAAGCTATTCATGCTCGTATTCCTAATACTCATTTAGTAATGCACGGCTCTTCATCAGTACCACAAGAATGGTTAGCGGTAATTAATGAGTTTGGTGGCAAAATCCCTGAAACTTACGGTGTACCGGTTGAGCAAATTCAGCAAGGTATTAAATACGGAGTTCGAAAAGTAAATGTTGATACCGACTTACGCCTTGCTTCTACTGGTGCCGTGCGTCGCTTTTTAGCACAAAACCCTAGTGAATTTGACCCACGTAAATTTTTACAAGTCACCATCAATGCCATGTACGATATTTGTAAAGCTCGATATCAAGCGTTTGGCGCGGCGGGTCATGCCGATAAAATTAAAGGTGATTCATTAGAAGTGATGTTTAACCGTTATCAGCAAGGTGAATTAAACGCCATTATAAAATAACCTAATGGTGCGCATAAATTTCATTTACATTTTTATTCGCACCCACTTTTTAGAGTTCAATAACCATTTACCCCTGCAAAACTAAAACCTGCCCTAATGCTATTTTTTACTAAAATTCATCATTAAATAATTTTAAGGTAGGATTTAAACACAAGATTTATTATAATCCGCGCTCAAAAATTATAAATTAGCAATAGAAAATGCTGTTCACTAACTTAGATTAATTGAGTTTAAAACTCGATCAAATCATCATTTCGAGTGAATTATTCCAAAGCTATTTGAACCACCTTAAACTAAGAGAACAACCATGGATCACAAGTTAATATTTATTATCGCTGCTGCTACTTGTTATTTGCCTTTTTGCACCCTTGCCGATGATATTGCTAAAGAAAAAAATAAATCACCTTTTACTTCGTCCGCAGAATTAGGTTTTTTATACAAAACAGGTAACACCCGCAGTGCCGATATAAATGCCGGTATTACCGTTAAATACGAGAAAAGTGAATGGGCTAGCACCTTAGATTTTGATATTTTAGCGAAAAAAACAGAAGGCGCTAATATTGGCAATAAAAAATTGATCACCACAGAGCAAAAATGGACCATTGATTCAAAAACTAACTATACCTTAGATGCCGATAGTACAAACTATATGTATGGTAACGCTTTTTACGAAGATAACCGTTTTACCAGTTACGATAATCAAAGCTCTGTTTCTATTGGTTGGGGTCGTAATTGGTTCAAAACTGAAAAAGCTTCATTTTTTGCTGATATCGGTCCTGGTTTAAAACGTGATGTTACTAAAGCGACCACTGAAAAAGCAAGCGAAACCAATAACTTATTTATCGTACAGGCACAAGCACTCTATTTACGCCAAATTAATGAGCATGTAGAATTTAAACAAACATTGAGTGCAAAAATTGTTCCCCAAACAGACGAGAATAGCACCTACAAAACAGAAAGCTCAATTATCACCAAATTAATTGAAACTTTACAATTAAAATTTACTGTGACGCTTGATTACAATACCAAAGTTGATGCCGATAAAGAAAAGCTTGATACTCAAACCTCAGTAACTTTAGTGTATAGCTTTTAAACCAAATTGCGCGGTTGTTATCCAAGCGCGGTTAAAACCCCGCCTACCCAGCGCGGTTTTAACCCTGTCTAGCTAGAATTGGTTCATGGTATTATCTTTACCAGAAGCTTTCAAAGCAGCATCACCAGCAAAGTACTCTTTATGATCATCACCCATATCTGAGCCAGCCATATTTTGATGTTTAACGCAGGCTATTCCTTGACGAATCTCTTTACGTTGAACATTCTTCACATAACCTAACATACCTTGATCACCAAAGTATTCTTTGGCCAAATTGTCCGTTGATAATGCGGCAGTATGATATGTTGGCAACGTAATCAAATGATGAAAAATACCCGCTTCACGCGCAGCATCGGCTTGGAAAGTTCGAATTTTTTCATCTGCGGCTAATGCCAATTCAGTTTGATCATAATCAGCACTCATTAAATTATCGCGTTGATAAGCTGAAACATCTTTACCTTCTTCCGCCATAACATCGAAAATTTGCTGACGAAAATTTAACGTCCAGTTAAATGAAGGTGAGTTGTTGTATACCAACTTGGCATTAGGAACAACCTCACGAATAGCATTTATCATTTCACCAATTTGAGCAACGTGCGGTTTTTCAGTTTCTATCCAGATCAAATCTGCGCCATTTTGCAATGAAGTAATGCAGTCTAATACACAACGTTCAACACCCGTGCCTTTTTTAAATTGAAACAAATTACTTGGTAAACGTTTAGGACGTACCAGTTTGCCATTTTGTTTGATCACTACATCGCCATTACCTATATCATCAAGTGTTACTTCATCACAATCTAAAAAGGCATTATATTGATCACCTAAATCACCCGGTTCATTAGTCACCGCAATTTGTTTGGTTAAACCCGCACCCAATGAATCTGTGCGAGCAACAATAATACCATTATCAATACCGAGTTCTAAAAAGGCATAACGCACTGCATTTATTTTTGCTAAAAAGTCTTCATGTGGTACGGTTACTTTACCGTCTTGATGCCCACATTGTTTTTCATCCGATACTTGATTTTCAATTTGAATACAACAAGCACCCGCTTCAATCATCTTTTTTGCCATTAAATAAGTCGCTTCAGCATTACCAAAACCGGCATCAATATCCGCGATAATAGGCACAACATGCGTTACATGGTTGTCAATTGCGTCTTGAATTTTAGCGGCTTTATCCATGTTATCAGTCGCTTTAGCCGCATCTAATTCACGAAACAAACCACCTAACTCACGAGCATCAGCTTGACGTAAAAAGGTATATAGCTCCGCAATCAAACTAGCAACTGAGGTTTTTTCATGCATGGATTGATCAGGCAATGGTCCAAATTCACTACGCAGTGCCGCAACCATCCAACCCGACAGATATAAATAGCGACGATCGGTGTTATTAAAATGTTTTTTAATTGAGATCATTTTTTGCTGACCAATAAAACCATGCCAGCAACCTAACGATTGTGTATATTGAGTACTATCTGCATCATAAGCATCCATATCAGCACGCATAATGTCAGCGGTATATTTAGCAATATCGAGACCATTTTGGAATTGATTCTGCACCTGCATACGGGCGACAGACTCAGGATTAATCGCATGCCAAGCGCTCCCTGCTTTTTCTTTAATTGTAGTTACTGCTGCTATTGCGCTTTGATAATTTGACATATTACTTTCTCCAAAAATGTTGTCTAATATATGTGCTCAGCTACGTGCCACTTTAATTAAGCAAAGTGCCAAACTGTAACCCTATTGGTAAGTTGTCACACTGAACAAGAAAAATAATATGACAATATAGTACTATACAAAAAATTTATAATATAGATTATGGGTATTCACACAATAAATATACATAGTGGTTTTTGTCAAAAAACACCTACTAACAACTAAATAACAACATCATAACTAGAAAATATAAATGCTTGATACTCGCCTACGACTAAAGAATTATGCGATGAACATTGAATTTACCTCACTATTCGCATTATAGTGAACCATCTATCGAAATTATACCTTGTATCAGTCTTATGAATATTTCTAAAATCGACTTAAATTTATTGATTTACCTTGATGTATTACTCCGAGAACAAAATGTAACCCGAGCTGCAGGCCAATTAAACATCACTCAACCTGCAATGAGTAATGGGTTAAAGCGTCTTAGAACCTTGTTTAAAGATCCTATTTTGGTACGCACTTCTGATGGCATGGTGCCCACAGAACGAGCACGAAATTTAGCACCAACGATCAGAAAAATACTACTAGAACTCGAAGAAGCATTACAAGGTGAAGAAGAATTTAACGAACAAAAAAGTCAACGCGTTTTTCGCATTATGGCTAGTGATTATGCAGCCTCTACGCTATTACCAAGCTTATTAAATAAAATGAATAAATTGGCTCCCAATGTCATTTTAGACATTATGACACCAAGCGATGTTAATTTTCACGATGTTGAGGCGGGTAAAATAGACATGGCAATAAACCGTTTTGACGAGCTACCACAGTCATTTCACCAAAAAACAATTTGGCGAGATTCCTTTTCCTGCTTAGTCAGTGCAGACAATCCAGTAGTTTCAAAATTCAATTTAAATAGTTATCTTGCCTCAAAGCATGTTTGGGTTTCTAAAACGGGCTTTGGTGTTGGTGTTGGCATGGATCCCAAAGATATACAAAAATTGGGCTGGGTAGACGAATCGTTAGCACGTTTAGGGAAGAAACGTGAGATAAAAGTATTCACCCGTAATTACCATGTTGCTATGCAACTAGCCTACGAAGATGATTTAATCGCCACCCTGCCCACCAAAGCAGCGTTACTGCACAAAAATAACGCCGATTATACCATTTTGAAACCGCCCTTTGAGATCCCAGATATGGAGCTTAAAATGATTTGGAGCCCTTTACTTCATCATGATGCTAGTCATATTTGGTTTAGACAATTAGTCACTGAGGTTGCCACAGAAACTCAAATAAAATCGTCCTATTCATAACTAGCGGATTATATATAAATAATATCCATTCACACTATGAATAATAGCTATCAATTAGAGTAATAGCTTTAAATTAAAAACATCGGGCAATTGAGAGTCTCCAAATAAATTCATTAAAAATCAATTTGTTATAATATTTTTATATTTCACCTTTTATGAATTTGTAGAGTAACAAAGTCATTTTTATATATTTACCTGCTTTTATACACTTGCATGAAATTTTTAGAAGCAATACATTTGTTATCATATACTCATGATACTTTGACAATGGAGCAAAAAATGACCTCACGCATTACGGTAGCTAATTTACAAGTTGCACAATGTTTACACGATTTCATCAACCAAGAAGTACTGCCTGAACTCATGATCAGCAACACTGCTTTTTGGCAAAATTTTTCGACGGTTGTTAAACGATTAGCTCCTCAAAATGCCAAATTGTTACAAGTACGAGACGACTTTCAAGCAAAAATCGATCACTGGCATCAGCAGCACCGAGGACGAGATTTCGATTTTTCACAATATAAATCATTTTTAACCTCTATTGGCTATTTAACTGATCCCATTGAAGATTTTACCATTAATACGCAAAATGTTGATGCTGAAATTGCCACCATGGCAGGGCCACAATTAGTTGTGCCCGTGATGAATGCTCGTTTTGCCTTAAATGCCGTAAATGCTCGTTGGGGCAGTTTATATGATGCCCTCTATGGTAGTGATGTTATTTCAAGCACTGGTGGCGCAGCAAAAACAGCACAATACAACCCGATTCGCGGCGAAAAAGTCATCGCTTTTGCGAAAAATTTTCTTGATAGCACTCTGCCACTAAAAGACGGTAGCCATTGTCATGCCGTTGACTATCAACTTGTTGAACAACAACTTATTGTAACCTTACAAAGTGGTTTACAAACACCACTACTTGAAGCCGATGCTTTTGTTGGTTATCAAGGCAGTATTAATATCCCTGACTGTTTATTGTTTCAACACCATGGTTTACATTTCGAGCTAGTTTTTGATCGCCAAAGTGCAATCGCTAAAACAGATTTAGCAGGACTTAGTGATATTAAACTTGAATCGGCTTTAACCACCATAATGGACTGCGAAGATTCAGTTGCCGCTGTTGATGCTAACGACAAAGTGATCGCTTATCGTAACTGGTTAGGGTTAAACAAAGGTAATTTAAGTGAAAAAATTATCAAAGGCGAAAGCAGCATAACTCGAGTAATGAACGAAGATCGACAATATCAAACCTTAACCAATAAAACCGTTAAGTTACAAGGTCGCAGCTTAATGTTTGTGCGCAATGTTGGTCATTTAATGACAAATAATGCCATTTTAACAGCCGATGGTAATGAAATTCCCGAGGGTATTTTAGATGCAATGATCACCTCATTAATTGCAATGCACGATTTAAATGGTAATAGTCGCTTTAGCAATAGCCGCCAAAAATCTATTTATATTGTTAAACCTAAAATGCATGGCCCTGACGAAGTTGCTTTTGCAAACACCTTATTTGATGCCGTAGAAGATGCACTTGGTTTAGCACGCCATACCATAAAAATGGGTATTATGGATGAAGAGCGCCGTACCACAGTAAACCTAAAAGCTTGTATTTATGCCGCTAAAGAACGCGTTGTCTTTATCAATACCGGCTTTTTAGATCGCACTGGCGATGAAATTCATACCTCGATGCAAGCGGGTGCAATGGAACGTAAAAGTGAGATCAAAAATACCGCTTGGATCAGCGCTTACGAAGACAATAATGTCGACATTGGTTTAGCTTGTGGTTTAAGTGGTAAAGCACAAATAGGTAAAGGTATGTGGGCAATACCCGATCAAATGGCTGCCATGCTAGCAAGCAAAGTGGATCATCCCTTAGCAGGAGCTAATACGGCTTGGGTGCCTTCACCTACTGCAGCCACCTTACATGCTTTGCATTATCATCAAATCGATGTTTTTGCCGAACAAGAAAAAATAAAACAACGTAAAGCAGCCTCCATAGATGAGATATTAACATTCCCTGTTGCCACCAACCCTAATTGGAGTGAGCAAGAAATTATTAACGAATTAGATAATAATGCCCAAGGCTTGTTAGGTTATGTGGTACGTTGGATAGATCATGGGGTTGGTTGTTCAAAAGTTCCTGATATAAATCATGTTGGTTTAATGGAAGATAGAGCAACTTTGCGAATTTCTAGTCAACACATGGCTAACTGGCTGCATCATAATATTTGCACGAAAGAACAAGTTCTGGCACGCATGAAAAAAATGGCCGCGGTAGTCGATAAACAAAATGCAGATGATCCTGCTTATGTGCCAATGAGCCAAGACATTGACAATAACCTTGCCTTTAAAGCCGCTTGCGCATTAGTATTTAAAGGCTGTGAGCAGCCTAATGGTTATACCGAACCTGTGCTACATCGATTTAGAGCCTTAAAAAAGCGGGGTTAAATCCCCGTTTGAGCCACTAGGCTTAAATATCCAACCACTTATCTTATTGTCATCGATATTCATTAGCTTATTCTATATAGTTAAGTATATTGTAAAATCAGTTAATTTATCTTGAATCGCTGTGCGACAGGAGTGCGCAATGAAATCTCTATTCCAACTCTTATTCGTTATCGCCTCAGTTGCTAGTCTGAGTTTAAGCTGTACCTTATCCTATGCTAACGCAAGTGCAGCCGCCGAGGATCATTTTATCCAAATCATCCAAATACATGCTTTTCCAGATTTAAAAGGCGAAGGGAATAAAAAGATTATAAACACCGTAACAAAAAATTTCGGGATGATATTAAATAAGCCATTGATCATGATCCCATTAAATGGCGCGATTCAAAGCAAAGCAAAAGAAAAAACTTCAAAAAATAATTTTTTTGAAGTCACCACATTATTAAATGACAAATTACAATATTTTATTGCTGAGTTAAAAAAATCGTAACTATTCAGCATCTTTGAGATCTTAAAATTCACTTATTGAAAAACGCCCTCCTTTCATTCTCGCGAATACGCGTAAAATCTACCGGTGCTAACCGTATTATGTGTAGTGTTTACAATCAATCCCTCCAGTGTCGCCAAGTATCGCAAAGCTTTTACGCATAG
>CAZVPC010000104.1:0-7235 GCA_964629005.1 uncultured Pseudoalteromonadaceae bacterium
GTTGAAAAAATAACACCTGTTTGCCATTGTTGGGGAAATTTATCGCGTAAGGTATTAGCATAAATTATCCCTAAAATAATACCGATGATCAGTGGGCTAATAGCAAAATGATGAAAGAATTCTAATTTAGCTAAAAATGTGGCCGACATTGCAAGCAGTACAACGAGTAAAATGCCCTTGAAAGCACTGTTAGGTTTAAATCGAGAAAGTACCATAGTTATTGCTCAATATTTTGTATATTCATTTTGAGAATAATATATACTCAAACTTTAAATTAATAAAATGACTGTTTTTTATGTATTACATTAAAAAAATTAATTTAGGTGCTTATTTATGAATTTAACCTTAAAGCAACTCGCTGTTTTTACCACAACAGCAAGACTCGGCCGAATAACAAAAGCGTCAGAAGAGTTATTTATAACCCAGTCTGCCGCTAGCCAATCTTTAAAAGAATTAGAAGAAGTTTTAGGTTATCGTGTTTTTAATCGCGTTGGACGTAAATTATTTATTAATGATCATGGCAGGGAAATTTTGCCTAAAGCATTACAAATACTTGCATTACAAGCACAACTACAAAATCCCGTTAATAAACAACTAACAGGAATACTAAAAGTGGCTGCAAGTGTCACTATAGGTTCTTATGTTATGCCGAAAATATTGGCTGATTTTGTCGATTTATATCCGATGGTTGAACCAGAACTTTATATTGGTAATTCTGAAAATATAATCGCTCAACTCATGGCCGGACAAGCACATATTGGTCTTATTGAAGCGCCTATAATGCACCAATCCTTATCAATTTCTGCTTGGCGCACCGATCAACTAGTGGTTTTTTGCTCAAGCGATCACGCTTTGGCAAAGAGACAACAAATGAATATTGACCAAATGAGTAAACAACGCTGGATTTTACGAGAACCTGGCTCAGGTACTCGCTCAGTTTTTGTTGCTGCAATGCAACAACAAGGCGTTATGATTGAAAGCAGTATGAGTTTGTCTAGGCAAGAAGCAATAAAACAAGCCGTTAAAGCCAATCTAGGCTTAGGTGTTTTATCATTATTATCCATTCAACAAGAATTAGACTTCGGCTTGTTCACTCAATTAAAAACACCGTTAAATTTAAATCGACAATTCTCAATTGTAAGCTCCGAGCATTACCTTCACAATTATCTAGTAACTTGCTTTCAGGATTTTTTATTCACTTTTAATTAAAGCTATAATCACCAACCAAGTGAAGTGGATCTTATGATGTTACAATAAAATCATATAGTTATGATATTACCCCTATCCAGCTACTAATCTAGATTAAGCGCAAGCCTTTCATTTTGAAGTTTATCTGAAACAAAATAATAGCCTTTCTTTACTTCCGATTTTCTACATTCATGGGTACGTTTTTTTGAACCTAATGTTCTAACTTGTCGGCATTTTAAGTGCTGAGCATGTACACCATATTTAGCAATATAATTATCACCTTCTAAACGAGCATTTTGTAGAAAATGCGCTGACAATTTTTGTTGTAAAAGTTGCAATGGCTTTTTCCACTGTTTATTTTTTTGCTCATTAGCAACCATTAACCACGCATAACTTTTCAACAAATTTTGTTCCGTACCTAGAGCATTTAAGTACATAGTACCAACAATATATTGTGCGCGTTTTTCGCCATACTCTGCCATAATTTCTAAAGCGGGCAGCGCTTGTTCATAATTAGAACTCGAATAAAGACTAAATGCGGCGCGAAGCTGGTTTTTGTATGCTTTAAAACTAATTGTTTCAGCCTTTGATATCGCATAACTTGTAAATGACATCGATAGCAACAATAAAGCAAAAATTGGGGTAATAAATTTTTTCATAAGATCACTCTCTCTCACTAATTTAAACAAATTGTAAGCAAGAAAGGTGTTTTAAGGTTTTTCCAATTGTAATAAGGTGTACAAAGTATGACGTTTTTGAAACAATTGTATTGTCCGTGAATCTACTGCGAAGTTTAGAATGATACTCGTTAATGTTTTCCTGTTTGATCACAATGTTTCATTACTCAATAATTTAAGGTGACCTATGAAGAATTTTTTATTATTAATCATTGTTTTGTTTTTAACTGCCTGTGTTTCCAATAGTTCACCTAAAGATGAACAGCGAAGTGATGTACTAAAAATGAGCCAAACAGTACTCAATGCGGTTTACCAAGAAAACCCTAACATCAAAAAAGAAGTTAAAAATGCCGCAGGTTATGCCGTATTTAGTAATGCACAAATAAACTTGTTTTTTGTTTCTGCGGGTGGTGGCTACGGTATAGTACATGATAATAACATCGGTAAAGATACCTACATGAATATGGGTGAAGCAGGGGTTGGTTTTGGCTTAGGGGTAAAAGATTTTCGGGTAGTCTTTGTCTTTCATAACCAAAAAGCTTTAGACACTTTTGTTAACGAAGGCTGGGCTTTTGGTGCTGAAGCAGATGCGGCAGCAAAAACTAGTGACAAAGGTGATGCCGCCAGTGCTGGTGTTACCTTAGGTGATATTAGTGTTTATCAACTAACCGAAAGCGGTCTAGCCTTACAAGCGATGATCAAAGGCACTAAATACTGGAAAGATAAAAACTTAAATTAAGGCGCTTTGATAAATAGATATCTAAATAAATACGTAGGTGATTTTAACGAATTGTCCAATATTTAATGTCTTGTTCAGTCAAAAAATCTTCCGCATTTTTACCTTGCAATAAAGCCAGAGTTGCTAAAAAACCCGCTTGAATACATTGAGGTGCAGCAACGGTAATAGCACTAGGAGGATTTTCGACTGGCCAACCCGTTTTCACATTAAGAATATGACTATATCTTTTACCTTTTTTCAATAAAAACCGTTGTGCATCACCGCTGGTAGCAACAGCACCATTTTTCATTGACACCACAACACTTTGATCGTTAGTAAAGCTAGGGTGGTCAACACCTACCCGCCATGCTTGATTATTTTTTCGTGGCCCATTAACGGCGAGGTCACCACCAAAATTAACTAAAACAGCGGCATTTGTTTCGGCAGAAATAAGTTGTAGACTCCGGTCAACCGCATATTCTTTACCAAAGCCGCCAAAATCAATTTCCATCCCCGATTTCATGGTAAAGTTTTGCGCGGTTAATTGTATTTTCTGCCAACCAATTAACGGTAATAATTGCTCAATATTTTTTTGCTGGGGAATATTATCGCTACCATCAAAATGCCATGCCCTGCGTAATACTCCTGAGGTTATATCAAACAAACCATCACTCATCGCAAAACAATCATCAGCAAATTTTAATAATAAATAGGTTTCTTGATCAATTTGAGACGTTTGCCCCGCATTGGCATTTAACTGCCCACAAACACTTTGTACTTGATAGCGACTATACTTGTCTTCAATTCGCCATGCTTCATTAGCCGCTATTGCACCTAATTTTTGGGCATGACGCCGATCATTAGTGTCAACTAAAATTTCACATGGACTTGCCATCGCTTGAAAAGAAAGCAAAAAGCCAGCTTCGCGAAGCTGGCATTTAATTGTTCTATTTTTTGTGGCGACTTTCATTTACCACCAGTCATTTAAACGAGCTTTTAAAAAGAATAACTAACCTCAGCAATAATCGCATTAATATTTTCATATATATTTTGCCCAGCTAAAACTCCTGGTTGAGTAAATCCAGCATTTTTGGGTGCTTGATTATAATACTCTAACCGAAAAGCCAAATCATTACCGCTCTCCATCGGCATACCGTATTTTACGCCTATTGTATAAGTATCCATTTGTCCGGTACGATAATCCGCACTGGCAAACGCGGGCAAAACATCACCTTGATTCAAAAAAGGTTGATAGAAATCAGCCGCCGTTTGTGTGTAATATCGAACATGCGGTTCAATATAACGATCTCCCGAAAGCAATACCCGATAACGTAAATCAACAGTATTTGAATTAATATTCCAATCGTCAGTCATAAAACGATAAGAAGCATCAACAATTGAACTATCAAAACGATATTTACTTTGTACAAAAAAAGCTTGTTTCGCACGGCTATTAGGTCGGTTTTCATATAAATATTGCTGGGATAAACCATCATTATTCACCACACTTAGCACTTTATAAGGATCGGTCAAATAACCATCAACCTTTGAATAAGAATAATTAAATTGCATGATCATGCGACGATTGATCACTTGGGTTAAACCAAATAATACATCTACCGTTGTTTTATTATCACTACTGGCAATACTGGCAGGATTGCGACTATCATCACCTTCCCCTGTGCTGATCGTCACAACATCATTGATCACCATAGGTGCAAATGCTTTAGGGATACCGCCTTGGGGATTACTTGCATCATACGCCAAGGAAACGCCAGCAGAAAGAGTGGTGTTTTTTTGATTAAAATCTTTCGCTATATTGGTGTTAGCACTCAAAGAAGCGTAATCATACTCTTTAGAAATATTGCCACCAACACTCCAAGTGTAGTTATTTGACAACGGTTGAGTCCACTGTCCAGTAAGTTGAACACGTGTATCTTTAAAGGTGTTATCCAGTGGTGTTTTATTCGCTTTAATTCGGTACTGTCCACTGCCAGATGGTCGAGTAAAGGTTTGCACATTAGGCTGAGCTACCGCCCCGTTTGCAGATGCTCCGGTTAAAGTGTCAAAAGTTAATTTAAAACTAAGTTTTTCATCATCAGCTAAAACTTTAGTACCAGCAATGATCGTTTCAGCAGCAGAAACACGATCAATTTCTGAATAAATCATCAATGCGGTATCAAATTTCCAACGATCTAATTCGTTAATTTGGTTTTTGACTGCATTTTTTAGATTATCAAAAATATTTGTTTGCGCTTGTACTGCCGTATTCGTTCCCAATAAGGCACAAGTTGCCGTCGTTAATAATCCTTTTAACATTTTTTTATGATTTGTTGACCTAGGTTTTTTTAATTGCATCCACAGCCTCCTCCACCAAAACTGCGACCACCGCTAGAAGCTTCCTTGGAAAAATAAATATGATCGTCTAATGAAGAATCAAGTGGTGAAGTGGTTAATGCCATGTTGTCTTTGGCAAGTAAATCTCGCTGCCATGGTTCAACACCTAAGGAACTACAGCCGGTTAGTGCCATCATCAGCACAACTAAACCGCTTTTTAAAAGGTTAAATTTGGTCATGTTTACCCTATTTATAATGCTAATTTTGTTTGATTAGATCATTGATCTCTTGTTCGTATGAAGATTTTTTGCTGTCAAGAAAGCCAATATGAGCACTGACAATATTGCCTTGTTTATTTATTAAGTAGCTACTAGGCATACCTTTTAATTTAAACTGACGTGCAACCTTACCCTTTGGATCATAAATAACTGTAAAATTAGCCGGTACTGTTTGTAAAAATTTCTCGGCTAAAGCATATTCAGTGTCCACATTTACACTAACAATATTAAAGCCTTGGCTTTTATACTTAGTTTGCATCGCATTCATCCAAGGAAACGATTTACGACAAGGGCCACACCAAGATGCCCAAAAATCAAGATAGACAACCTGCCCTTTAAACTTTGCTAGTGTTTGATCTAATTCTGTTGTTGAATTAGCAACAGCAATAGTAGACGTTATTGCCAGAAATAAAATAACCATTGAGCGAATATAACGCATTTGACAAAACTTCCTTAAATAGTTAGCTGTTAATACTCTATTGTTTTATCAAAAAAACGATCTTTTTGAAGTATTAAACAGAGGGTATATTAAAAAACTTAAGTGAAACTTAAATTAATCGTTTATATAGATCTTTTTTGTTCACTTGACCAAAGTAAACATCTAAAGATCATCAATTCTATAGCAGAGCTACAACAAACCAGACCTGAGATAAAGCTAAATGATTTTAATAAAGTAGTTATTGTTCGTTATAATAGCTGGCCGTATTCACCTAGGTCAGTTTTTTAACCCACATTATCCATTGGAGATTTTACGTGCCAGTATCCGCTGCTTACCTTGCTGTGATCTTGATTTGGTCAACAACACCTTTAGGAATTGTTTGGAGTAGTGAATCGATCAACCCTACTATGGCAGTATTTTTACGAATGTTAATCGCCGTGACCTTAGGGTTAGTGATCATCAAAACACGAAAAATAATATTACCTTGGCATCAGCAAGCCGTAAGACTTTATAGCTACTCGTCGTTAGGTATTTTTGGTGGTATGTTATTTTCATATTTATCAGCAAAATATTTATCCTCAGGCGTTTTATCCTTAGTCTTTGGACTAGCGCCTATTATATCAGCGCTACTCTCCCAAAAAATTCTATCCGAGCCAAAACTAAGTAAATTACGGCAATTTTCTATGTTAGTGTCATTATTAGGGTTAACTATTGTTTGTACCGAAAGTTTTGCTTTAAAAAAGGATAGTGCCATAGGTTTGGTTTTTATTTTATTAGCCGTATTTTTCTTTAGTTTAAGTGGTGTATTGGTGAAAAGTATCCGCTTAGCTATTCATCCCATGGCAACAACAGTTGGCGCACTAATGGTTTCTTTACCCTTATTTTTTATTAGCTGGCTGATTTTAGATGGGGAATTATCAATAGAGCACTGGCAAGCAAGATCAATTTGGGCAACTGTATATTTAGGTATCTTTGGTTCACTAATTGGTTTTTATTCTTATTATTACGTGTTACAAAAATTAACGGCAAGTACGGTAGCCTTGATCACCTTAATAACACCAGTTATTGCTTTAAGTTTAGGCGCTTTTCTTAACAATGAAACGGTTAGCGTGAATTTAATACTGGGTGCATTTTTTGTTTTACTCGGTTTAGCTATTTATCATTGGGGTGAAAAAATTGTTTTAAGCAAAAAAAAATTCGCCGATCCAAATTAGCTCAATCACGCTATTTTTTTGTGCTTTTGATATATACTAGACTCATGCTACTTCAAAATGTCTGTTTCAGGACGGCAGAGGCAAAAAAATTAAACTTGTTCTAGGAATTACCATGTTATGATCAGCGAAAATATAGAAGATTTTCTTAATAACTCCTCTGTTGGTATTCATACCGTATCATCAACAGGCATCATCGAATATGCAAACCAATTTGAATTAAATATGCTTGGTTACACACAAGAAGAATATATTGGCCACCATGCGGCTGAATTTCAAGTTGACGCTAGTTGCTTTAACGACATGCAGAGCAGATTAAATAAATTTGAAGTTTTGCAGAACTATCCCATAAAAATCAAAGCAAAACATGAGATCATTTATGTGCTT
>CAZVPC010000104.1:7335-9668 GCA_964629005.1 uncultured Pseudoalteromonadaceae bacterium
CCTGTCATAGAATAATAATAGCTAAGCTGTTTCGTTCTCAGTATCATTGTTTTAAAATACTGGTTTTAAAATACCAAAACCTACCATTAATTAAAGACAACATGAAAAAATATATTAATTTAATAAAAACACCACTGCTTCTTGTCCTCTTTTTCTACTCAATATTTTCGCTCGCATCAGAGCAAAGTGATGCTGCACTCAAAAAACGATTTAGTGAAAAACACCAGGCGATTATGCCAAAAGTTGCCGTAGCCGATATGTTTTTTGCCTGTAATAGACAACGCCACAGTGATGATTTTGATTATCAAATTGAAGATTTAGTCAATAAGATGGACAAGGGCGAACTTGCCGAAAAATTATCTTTGTGTCTTGCGGGAGCACCATTAAAATCTGATATCGCCTTAAACTTCGGTTTGATCGGTTGTTTTCATGCACAAATGAAAGATTTAGATCAAAAGAAATACGACGAAAACCAAGCAAAAATAGAATTATTATTGCTTAAACTTTCAAGAGAAGAACGGCAAAAAACTTTTACTAAATGCGTAACAGATCAAGCAATATATTTTTTATAAACGATGGCAGAACAACATGGATCGGTGCTAATCGTAAGCTTTGACCACCAAAAGTCAAAGCTCACTTAATCCTAGCTTAATTTGTACATTGCTACAATTGCGGTCCGGCAGCAACCAATGCTTTCCCATTATCAGTATCGGTAAATTTAGCAAAATTATTAACAAAACGATTCGCAAGATCTTTAGCTTTTGTATGCCATTGTGTTTGATCTTCATAAGTATTTCTAGGATCAAGTATATTACCTTCAACACCTGAAAGTTGCTTAGGTATGACTAAATTAAACATCGGAATAATGGTGCTTTCTTGCTGATCGATGGAACCATCTAAAATGGCATCAATAATGGCGCGAGTCGCTTTAATCGAAATACGTTTACCCGTTCCATTCCAGCCAGTATTAACTAAATAAGCTTCTGCACCAACAGCTTGCATACGTTTTTGTAATACTTCGGCATATTGCGTAGGGTGTAAACTTAAAAATGCCGCACCAAAGCAACTTGAAAACGTTGGCGTTGGCTCAGTAATACCACGCTCTGTACCCGCTAATTTAGCCGTAAATCCAGATAAGAAATAATATTCAGTTTGTGCTGGAGTTAATTTGGCTACAGGTGGTAACACACCAAAAGCGTCTGCCGTTAAAAAGATCACTTTTTTAGCATGACCAGCACGAGATACTGGTTTAACAATATTATCGATGTGATAAATAGGATAAGAAACCCGAGTGTTTTCTGTTTTTGATTTATCATCAAAATCAATTGTGCCATCATCAGCAACGGTAACATTTTCTAATAACGCATCACGACGAATGGCATTGTAAATATCAGGCTCATTTTCTTGGCTTAAATTAATCGTTTTTGCGTAACAACCGCCTTCAAAATTGAAAATACCGTTATCATCCCAACCGTGTTCGTCATCACCAATTAATTGACGTTTTGGATCGGTTGACAATGTGGTTTTGCCCGTACCTGATAAACCAAAGAAAATAGCAGTATCACCGTCTTCACCCACATTTGCACTACAATGCATAGAAGCAATACCTTGCAGTGGCAGGTAATAGTTCATCATTGAGAACAAACCTTTTTTCATTTCACCGCCGTACCAAGTACCACCAATAAGCTGGATTTTTTCAGTTAAGTTAAAGGCCACAAAATTTTCTGAATTTAGGCCTTGTGCTTGCCAATTTTTATTGGTTGTTTTCGCGCCATTTAAAACGACAAAATCAGGTTTAAAGGTGGCTAATTCCGCTTCAGTCGGACGAATAAACATGTTTTTTACAAAATGAGCTTGCCATGCAACCTCAGTAATAAAGCGAACATTTAATCGCGTGTCTTCGTTTGCGCCGCAAATGGTATCGATCACAAATAAACGTTTGTTTGACAATTGTTCCGTAACTTGCCCTTTAATGTTCTGCCAAGTTTCTTGAGACATAGGATGATTATCATTTTTCCCTTGATCAGACCACCAGACGGTATCACGCGAAATATCGTCACGAACAATATATTTATCTTTAGGAGAGCGACCAGTAAATATACCGGTATCTACAGAAATAGCACCGAGTTCGGTCAGATAACCTTGATCAAAACCTTCGAGACCAAGCTTGGTTTCTTCAGCGAAAAGCAATTCGTAAGATGGGTTGTACACAATCTCTTCAACATCGTTGATGCCGTAGGCAGATAAATCGATTGAGTTTTCCAAAGCGGCCATAGTAAATACACTCCTAGGTGTGACAGGGTTGTTAAGGTAATTAATCCTAAAGTAAGGGA
>CAZVPC010000105.1:0-9576 GCA_964629005.1 uncultured Pseudoalteromonadaceae bacterium
ATGAGTTAGAAAAAGTAGTTTAACTAGGGTGACTGAATTTACTTGACCAGGTCAGCTTGTAACCAAATAGTATTGATTGAATTGATGTTTTTCCGATTTTTTATCGATAACCATACTCTTACGTCAATAAGTTTTAAACCTTGCTGAATTTGTGTTGTTACATTACCAGCGAACCATGTGTTCAATTGTTGGGTGACAAATTCAGGATTGACGCCTTCAAGTGCGGCTTTATCTCTATCAATGGTTATATTTATGGCATCACCAGAGGGAACAATGCCACTTTTTATATCAACGACACCCGATATTTTACTGATCAAATCAGCTATTTGAGGGGCAATTATTAACAATGCCGGTTGATTATCACCATAAAGTTTAATTTCTATCGGTTGTGGAACAGCGGTTAAATCGCCAATTAAGTCTTCCATCAGTAATGCCATTTCAACGTCAATGCCCGGCACTTTTATTTCTATTTTATCGCGAATATTGTCCATAATGGTTTCAATATCTGGACGAGGAAATTTTTTTAGTCTAATAAAATAATCGCCTTCGTTCGCTTCGGTTAAACTGCCACCCAGTTGCAAGCCTGTTCGTCTTGAATACGTTTCGACATATTGATTTTTTTGTATTATTTTTTCTATTTGCTGTAATAATCGGTTAGTTTCTGTAAGCGATGTACTGGGTGGCGCAACATAATCTAATATAAAACCCCCTTCATCCATTTTTGGCATAAATCCTGAGCCAACTTGATTATATGAAAAGTACCCTATTAAAATAAGCGGAATAATACCCATCAATACTAACCAAGGTTTGATAAATAATTGTTTCATTATTACTTGATAACGTTTTAATATACTCTTAAATATTCTTCCACTGTCTTCTTTTTCAGCATCTTGTTGAGAGAGTAAATATTCAGCAATTAATGGCACAGCAAGCCATGCAAGTAAAAAGGAAATAAGTAAACTACTTGCCATTGTTAGCGATAAAGCTTTGAAAAATGCACCTGTAACGCCCGAAAGAAACGCCAGCGGTGCAAAAATAATAATAGTAGCAGCAGATGAACCGGTGAGAGGTTTGGTAAACTCAATAGCCGCATTACGAATAATCAATGTTGTATTGCCTTTTTTCTCACGTAAACGTCGAACAATATGTTCAATCATGACAATAGCATCATCAACAATTAAACCAACTGCGGCAGCCATACCACCTAAAGTCATAATATTAAAACTCATCTTTAGCACGGTAAGAAGTAATACCGTGGTAGCTAAAACCGCAGGTACAATAATAATAGCAATTAAAGTAATTTTTATATTACGCAAAAAAACTAACAAGACTAATGCCGCTAATATAACGCCAATAATAATAGCATCACGAACACTTTTGCCTGCTTCAGTGATCAACTGACTTTGATCGTACCAATTAGCCAAAGCAATATTTTTAGGCAATTTTTCATGGTATTGCGCTATTTTTTCTTTTATATCATCAACTATTTGTACGGTATTGCTTCCTGGTTGTTGATATATCTGAAATAAGACAGCATTTTTTCCATCGGCGGTTACTCTAGTCCATTGGGGAGTCGTTGCTATTTCTATTTTTGCAATATCACTTAAACGGACTAAACCATCAATGCCACTACGCAATACCGTATCTTTTAGCGTTTGTAATGAGTGCATACGAGTATCTGAAAGCATTAAAAATAGTTTATAGTGATCTTCTAATCGTCCTATTGCTTGTAAAGTATTACTGGCTGAAATAGATTGCGCAACATCATTAAATGTTAATGATAATGCTGTAAGTTTTTCCGGTGATATTAAAACACGGTATTCTGTTTTTTTACCACCGATCACTACAACTTTAGCAACGCCCTGAATAGAAGAAAGCAATGGAGTAAGCTGAAATACACCAATATCTCGTAAAGCAACAAGTGATTGTGAATCAGACGTTAAGCTATACGCTGCAACGGGAAATACGGTAGGATCCATGCGTCGCACTGTAAATTTTGTTCCGAGCGGGAGTTCAGGTAAAATTTGATTTAGCGCAGAATCTACCTGTAACATAGCCGACACCATGTTATCGCCCCAAGTAAAATTAATAGAAACTTCAGCGCTACCTCTACTGGTTGTTGAGCGTAAATTCATTACACCTAATACTGAGCGTACCGCTTGTTCAACTTTTCGAGTAACCATTATTGCCATTTGATCAGCAGGACGATCTCCGGCTTCTAGTGAAACTACCACTCTAGGAAAATTGACATGTGGAAATAATGCAACCGGTAAGTTAGTGCCCGCGAATATGCCTGATAATGAAAGCAGTAGCACAAAAAACAAGATAGAACGACGGTGCAAAGCAGCCCAATGAGCTAAATCCATTAACGTAGCTCCCTAGTTAACATACCATCTTCAAGTACATAATTACCTAAAATCACTACAGTGTCGTTTAGTTGGATATTACCGGAAATAGCAACCTTATGGTTTTGTTCAATACTTTTTTTAATATAAACTTTATGCGCTATTTTATTTTTAAGAGTAAAAATATAATAGCCATTAGCATCATTTAATAGCGCGCTTCGGGGAATAACAAAATGCAATTTTGCAGGTAGAATAAAATTCGCCTTAATACGAGTGCCTAAAATAAGTTGTTTAGCCTGTACCGCAGGAATATCTACCATCGCATCAATTAAGTGCGTGGTAGGATTAACCATGGCATTAACACTATTTATTTTACTGTTAACTTGAATACTTTCATCAAAAACAGGGCTGACAGTCACGGCGGTATTTGTAGGCAATAAGCTGATTTCTTCGGGTTCAATACCGATTCTGGCCACTAAATGATTTTCAGAGGCGATTAACATAGCATTATCATTAGATTGTATGCGTTGACCTTGGGTTAAATTTAGTTGCGTTATAATGCCATTAAGTGGCGCAAACAATGTTTCTTTGCCTCTATTCTGATTTCTTTTAATTAATGCCTCTAATGTTGATTGGCTATCCGCTAAATTTCTTATGGCATTTTCTACCTCTGCTTGCGTCGCTAGTTTTTCGCTAAACAGTCGCTTGCTACGCGTTAATTGCTGTTTAGCATATCCCATTGCACTTTTCGCTTGAAAATATTGCATTCTCGCTTCAGGCGAGGTGATAATTTCAGCCAAACGTTCTCCTTTTTTAACCCGTTGTCCTAATCGAACCCATAATTGATTGATTAGCCCCGCATGAGCGAGTGATAAACCAACGATGTTATCTGCTTTTGCTTCTAATACTCCGTAAGCAACAATATGTTCACTCATTTTTATTTGACTAATACTCGCTACTTTTACAGCAACCGATGGATATTCTTCACTGTGAACACTACATGAAAAAAAACTAATAAAACTAAAAATGGTTAACACGAATGTTTTAAAATACATTAAGGTCCCTTGATAAAATGATTATAATTACGTTAAACAACATAAAATAAAGCTTATTTTGTATGAAAAATTAACATTGCGTTATTTGGTATCTCTGGAACTATTTTTTGCCGCATTAACAATATCGCTAAGCTCTGTTGCGTTTGCCACTGATTTTGTTGTAGGTTTAACAACTCTAATTGTTTACTAAACCATGTTGACTCCATATTAATAAATGGTAATGCGGCAATATCACCATTGCGGTATGCTTTTCTTGCACTTAATACTAAATTTTTAAGAGTAGGAAGATATTTTGTTAACCGTTTTTGTTGCTGCGTTATTATGCTATTGAGTTGCCATAATTGGTCAACATCTGCACGAGTTTGCATAATACGATATTGATATTCTTGAGCTAGTTTTTGTCGAGTAGCCCGTGCAATTAATATCCTTCCCTTGTTACCATTAAATAATGGCAATGTAATACCAACAGTAAATCCTTTAGTATGCACAGACCCTGTGTCTTTGGTTGCTGTAATACCTAAATTAATAGCAGGAAATTGCGCTAATATTTCGGCGCTAACATTGGCCTCTTGAGCTTGATAACCAGCTTGTAATGCTAATAGATCAGGGCGGGTATTTTCTATTGAATTTAACGCTTCGGTTATAACTTTCCTTGTAAATATTTTTGGCTGAGTCAAAGGAGTGAAAGGAGTTGTACCTAAATTATCAATACCTAGGAGTTTAGTCAGTTGATGAGAAGTATTATTATGTTGTTGCTGGGATTGTTTTAATTGACTATATGCATCGAGTAAAACAGATAAATCGGTGCCATTTGTTTCTAAGGTTATATTTCCCTCTAAAATACCAATTTTTGATTGCTGATAGCGCAGCTCTAAAGTAGTGATCATTGTTTGTATTAATTTTATTTTCTGTTGAGTAAAATACATATCGATACTGAGTAACTTTGCTTGTTGTATCACCTGCCATGCTTGCCATAACAATACTAATTTTGCTTGTTTAGTTTGATAATTTCCCACATCAAGCAATGTTTTATGTGTGATCAAGGTATTTAGATCAAAACCGATACCACCAGCCCACGCATTTACAACATTGCTAACATTCTCCGTTGGGTTATCAAAACTTGCGCTTAATTGCGGATCAGGTAGTAGTCCTAAATTATAAGCATTGGCTTGTGTTAGATAATATTTTTTACGGTTTACTTGCAAACTAGGGCTATTATATAAAGCTAAAATGGCGATTTCATCCAAAGTTAAACCCTTATCGATATTAAGTGCTGCCGATTTGATTAAAGGGGATAATTTTACTTGTGCAACTAAGGTTTTTATATCTGGTAATGTGTGCTGTTTTAGCAAGGGTATAGCCTGATAACTAGCACAGCCTGATAAGATCAAACAAAGGGGTAACATAATAAAAAACACTACATTTTTATTGCTTTTTTCGCCTGCTTTAAAGCTGTACATTATTTACTGTTACCTTGTTATGCTTAACACGTTCTATTTTTGTGAATATAAGCCACGTAAGGAATGTCTAACGATTAAGACCATATAAAGTTTGTGTTATATTTTGTTTCTTTGTTTGTTTTCTAATCTCATTATTTTTTAACTTCATTTCAGGTTGAACATAACTACGTTTATGATCTAAATGGACAACAATAGCACTATAACGTAATTGTTTTGATTTGAGCCCCGTGTTAAATAATCGCTCTCCTAACTCTCTGTCTTCACCGCCATATTGCATGCGCTCATCAAAGCCTTTGACATTTAGAATATCGGTTAACCAACCGGAAGCATTATGACCATTCCATGTGGCGCCAGCAGGTGTTATAAAATTTAAAAAACTTTGTTGCCACCCTGATGTAGTAAGTTTGAGTGTTTTATGTGTGTTTTTTAGCCCTTTATTAATAAGCCAATTTATATTAAAAGCATTACCATTTTTTATATCTTGTTCTGTTATCAGTTTACTTATGTGTATTGGTAGTTTGAAATAACCACCCGATAAAAAATATCCTTTTTTAGCATGTTTTTTATGTACTTTAATAAAATCATTTCGGGGTATACAGTCACCATCGGTAAAGACTATATACTCGCCCATAACTTTAAGTAGTGCTTTATTCAAAATTCTAGTTTTTTGAAAGCCGTTATCTTCTTGCCACACATGCACAATCGGAAATGGAGAAGCCGCTCGTAAATTATCAATCACTTTTTTTGTTTCTTCAGTTGAACCATCATCTGCAACAATGAGTTCATCCGGAAGTTCCGTCTGATGTTGAAAACCAATAATGGCTTTTTCAAGCCATTTGGGTTCGTTATAAGTAGATAAAATTACTGATGTGTATAAATGTTTGTTCATGGTGATATCATTAATAATGAATAAATACAATCACACATGTTAACAATTAAAACTTAGCACTAACTTAGCAAACAATAATTTAAACATCTTTAAATACAATTGGTTATGATTATTTGTTTTTATTGCTAATATTATATTTTACATTTATATTAGTTAAAAAGGACAAAAAAAACATTATTAAATTTCAGTATATTTGATATTCCATGGCAATAGTGCCTCTAAATATTCAACCGTTTGCGCATACGTTTGAAACTAAATTTAAGGTGATGGCTGGCGGCAGAATTGACGCTTTGTTGTCCCAGTTTGTTTACTAATTAGTGAAAGGAAGTAGCCTAGATAAGATTGGGATATTGAAGTGAGAAAAGTCTTAATAATTTAGGTACGTAACAGTTGTCATAGGATAATGATAACTTCAACTAAAAGAAGAGGAATAATATTATGAAAAAAAATACTATAGCAACATTGTTACTATCAGGTCTGTCGATACTTTCGCATAATGTATTTGCTGAAAATGTAAAAGAAATACAATTTAATCAATTACCGCCCACTGTACAAAAGTCGGCGTTAAAAAAAATGGCTCTAAATAATATTACCAAAGTAGAACGTATTTATGACGAAGAGGCAATAAAATTCGAAATAGAAAGTAAATCTAATGGCATAAATAAAGATATCACCTTAGCAAAAAATGGCGAGATTGTAGAAATTGAGCAAAGTAGTGATTTAGACAAATTATCAACCAGTGCTTTAGCTGCAATGAGAGATGATTACCCTAACTTGAAAATTGTAGAAATTGAGTCAGTACAAGAGTTTTATACTGCAGTAGAAGGCATTGTTAACGGCAAAAAAGTTGCTTTTAAAATACTGGCAACGGGGGATATTGAAGATGAAGAACCTGAAAACAAAAATTAAGGACCAAAAAATTAAATTATTTGCTAAGTTAGAGCTAAGTTAAGCCTGATAAACTTGCAACTCCGACATCCTAATTAAGTGATTAAAGCAGCAATGAAATATTTCCATTATTTACCCACACATTTCAAAATTTTACTAACACTGCTACCATTGTGCGTTTTAGCGCCCTCTGCATTAGCCGACTCTAAAAGTAGTGTAAGAAAGAATGGTGATGTATTAGAAATAGTGATCCCCTTATTAAGCTTAGCAACTACCTTAGTGGTCGAAGATGACTACAGTGGCAGTATACAATTTTTAAAAGCCTTTACTACCTCGGAGTTGTCGACTGCGATACTAAAAAGATTAACTCATAAACGTCGCCCTAATGGCAATTGCTGTGCTTCATTTCCCTCTGGGCATACCTCGGCTTCTTTTATGGGGGCCTCTTTTATTCAGTATCGTTACGGTTGGAAATATGCCATTCCAGCCTACGCAGCGGCAACTTATGTCGCTTATAGTCGGGTGCATTCTAATCAACATTATACTATTGATGTGGTAGCAGGGGCGGCAGTTGGTATTTTAAGTAGTTATTTTTTCACTCAAAAATATCAGGGCTTTAATATTTCCCCTATTACCGATAATGGTGAATTAGGAATTCAAATTAGTAGAGATTTTTAGCATAGATTCGTATGATAAAATACTTGAAGATAATACACTCTAGAGATATTTCATGAGATTACTCTTAGTTGAAGATGACAACATGATCGCTGAAATCATCTCTCATTCATTGAAAGATGCAAATTATGCGGTTGACCGAGTTGGTGATGGTGATGCCGCTTTAACCGCACTATCATGCCACTCTTATGACGTCGTATTACTTGATTTAAGTTTACCCAAAAAAGACGGTTTAGATGTTTTATCAATACTCAGAAAAAATAACAATGTGCCAGTGATTATTATTACGGCACGGGATTCTTTAAATGAACGTATATCGGGCCTAGACTTAGGTGCCGATGACTACTTGCTAAAGCCCTTTGATATGGCTGAATTACTGGCAAGAATTCGTGCGGTGCTGCGGCGAAAAAATGGCAATGGTAAGCCTATCCTCTCAAATGGCATTATTTTTCTCGATCCTACCACTCGTGAAGTAACTGTACCTAAAAAAAAAGATCAACGATTATCGTCACGCGAATTCATGGTACTCCAAGCGCTATTAATCAGGCCTGGGGGTATTTTATCTCGTAGTGAACTTGAAGATAAGGTCTATAGCTGGGGACAAGAAATAGAGAGTAACGCGGTAGAATTTATCATTCATTCATTGCGAAAAAAAATTGGCAAAGAGCACATTAAAAATATCCGAGGATTAGGATGGATGGTTGTCAAAAAAAATTAACTTATTCCCTACAAAATAAATTATCACTATCATTGTCAATACTCATATTATTGATGGGTTTTTTAAGTGGCTGGTATAATTACTTCACCACCCAGCAAGATGCTAAAGAGTGGCAAGATGATTTTTTGCTACAAATTTTACATATAAATGAAAAATCAGCTTTAAATTTATTAAAAAATTCCTCACAAGTATTTACGGTCAGTGATGAACCCGATACTAATCTATATATTTTAAAACTCGCAAAAGACAATGAAAAAGTGATTATTGCTAACCACTCTTTTTTCAACATAAAAAATAATTTGGCTGACGGTCTGCATACCTTCAACGCCAGTGATAATAATTATCGTGTAGCTATCAGTACCCTAGCTACAGGAGAAAAACTGATTGTTGCTCAAAGTACTATCGAACGAGATGAATTAGCAACAGGCAATGCGATAAGAGCCATACTACCGATAATACTGATAGTGCCATTAATGATTTTTTTGATCAAAAAATATCTAATACACTTGTTCAAACCAATAGCCCAAACAACTACATTAATAAATAGCACAGATTATGACAATTTATCAATGATTTCATTACTTAATTTGCCCAGAGAAATTCATCCTTTTGTGGCAGCAATCAATCAATTATTAATAAGAATTTCAAACTATGTGTCACACCAGCAACGCTTTATTGCCGAAGCTGCGCACGAGTTACGTTCTCCTTTAACGGCTCTATCACTGCAAGCTGAACGACTTGAAAAATTCCCGATGTCTGATAAAGCAAGTACAGAATTAAAAAAATTAAGAGCAGGAATCGATCGTAATCGAAATTTAGTAGCACAGTTGTTAACGATGGCACGAGTGCAAGCAGATCAAAAACAAACAGTTAGCACTATCTCACTACCTTTCATTGTAAAAACTGCCATCGAAGACTTGATGCCATTAGCAGAACGAAAAAATATTGATATTGGTATGGTTGAATTGCAAGACATCGCCATTTGTGCCAATGAATTTGAATTATTTACTTTGTTTAAAAATTTACTTGATAATGCAATTAAATACTCACGCAATAACAGCGTGATCGATTTATCAATTAAGCAAATAAATCATCAAGCTTTAATTGAAATTGTAGATTCAGGTCCAGGTATAACCGAACAGGAAATTGAGCGTATTTTTGATCCATTTTATCGAGTGCTTGGTGCTGATGAAAATGGCTCTGGGTTAGGATTATCTATTGTAAAATTAATTGCTGATAAGATGATGGCTGAAATTAGTTTGAAGAACATAGCGAATACAGGCTTAAAAGTAAGCGTTTTATTTGCACCACAAATACGTAAAAATGATGATTAAGTCTCGGCCGTTACACCGCATTATTTGCCTTACAAAAAAAGATCAAATAACTTCTTATTTGATCTTTTTTTTAAAAAAAATTATTCGCTTATGAGGTTATTTTTTACCTTCACCACATTTGCCTTTGCTTTTTTTAACATGGCTCTCACCACATTTTCCTTTTGCTTTAGCGGTCATATCTTTCATGCCTTTCATATCTTTCATCTTAGACA
>CAZVPC010000106.1:0-4738 GCA_964629005.1 uncultured Pseudoalteromonadaceae bacterium
AGCCACTTATTGATTGAAATTAATTTTATTCACATCATAGTCGTTTTATAATCTCCTGCATACTCTCAATTAGTGTCTTCGTTAGGCTAATTTTTACTAAAAAAATATTTAGGATGGAAAATGAACGATAGCCAATATAATCTCATTGCAGATCAACTTTTGCTCGCCATTGAAGAAGCGGTTGAAGACAGTGGTGAAGATATCGATTATGAGGGGGTTGGTGGTTTATTAACGCTGACTTTTAAAAATCAAAGTAAAATAATTATCAACAAACAAGCACCATTATGTGAAATTTGGCTGGCGACTAAATATAATGGCCATCATTTTGTCTATCAAAATGAGCTTTGGCTTGATAAACGTAGCGGCGATGAGTTTTGGCAATTTTTATCTGCCGCAGTAAGCAAGCAAGCCGAAATAAATAATATTGATCTTTCTTCAAATTGATCTTTTTTTAAATTCACCTGATTAAAAAGAATTCACTATGACCTCAGCGACAAAAAACACCGCACAGCAAGTGGTACGTATTGCTACTCGAAAAAGTGCCTTAGCTTTATGGCAAGCCGAATATGTAAAAGCGCAACTTGAACATTTTCATGAAAATATTCACGTTGAGTTGGTTCCTATGACCACCAAAGGCGATATTATTTTAGATACGCCGTTGGCCAAAGTAGGCGGCAAAGGTTTATTTGTTAAAGAACTTGAAGTGGCGATTTTAGAGGACCGAGCTGATATTGCCGTGCATTCAATGAAAGATGTGCCGGTAGAATTTCCTCAGGGGTTAGGTTTAGAGGTGATTTGTCCTCGTGAAGATCCTCGCGATGCTTTTGTCTCAAATACCATTAGTCGCTTTGCCGATTTACCCCAAGGGGCTATTGTTGGTACTTCAAGTTTGCGTCGTCAATGTCAAATCAAAGCATTACGCCCTGATCTTCAAATTCGCGATTTACGCGGTAATGTTAATACGCGTTTGAAGAAATTAGATAATGGCGATTATGATGCCATTATTTTAGCTGCCGCGGGTTTAATTCGTCTTGAAATGCCAGAGCGAATTCAAGAATTTATCGAACCTGAGGTTATGCTGCCAGCGAATGGTCAGGGTGCTGTTGGCATAGAATGTCGTAGTGATGATCATATTATTAAAGCTTTATTAGCGCCATTGGAAGATCTGCCAACTCGCCAGCGGGTATTAGCTGAACGTGCGATGAATCGCGTGCTAGAAGGGGGTTGCCAAGTACCGATCGGTAGTTATGCGATCATTGATGGTCAACAGTTACATTTACGTGGCTTAGTTGGTGCGGTTGATGGAAGTCATATTATTGAGCATCAACTTTCTGGTTTGGTTGAGCAAGGTGAAATTTTAGGGGCGCAATTAGCTGAAATATTGTTGGCAAAAGGCGCGGATAAAATTTTAGCGCAGGTGTACAAAAATCAATAAATTACCGTTAAGCATTGTTATAACTCGGCCGTTACCAGCAGGGCGGCAATTGCTTGAACAATTAAAACTGGCTGGTTATCAGGCGATCAGTCAGCCACTTTTTGATATTGAAAAGCAAGCAACTACCACTGAAATTAAACAATTTTTGACAGAAAAAAATGCCAATAGTGTTATATTTATTAGTGCAGCGGCGGTAAACTTTGCTAATAAAGCCTTGCCACTTAAACGGTGGCAACAACAGCAAGCACTCAACTTTATTGCCGTAGGAAGAAAAACTAAAACCGCCTTATTAAAGTGCGGTATAACGCAAGTAGTATCACCCGAGCAAGAAAACAGTGAGGGTTTATTGTCATTAGCTGAGTTAAATGCGGTTGAAAACCAAACTATTATTATTGTGCGTGGTGATAAGGGGCGTGAATTGCTCGCTAATGAATTAAGCAAACGTGGCGCAAAGGTTCATTATTTGGCGAGTTATCAAAAGGTTTGGCGTTCATTGAACAGTCAAAAAATATCAGACCAGTGGCAAAACGCGCAGATAAATTGTATTGTCGTCACCAGTATTGCACTGCTTGAGCGTATGGCTGAGTTACTAAACAATTTTGCCCATCAAGATTATTGGCACAATGTTGGCTTTTGGGTGGTTGCCAGCCACCGTATTGCTTTAAAGGCACAACAGCTTGGTATTAAACAAATTATTATTGCTCAAGGGGCGAGTGATCAAGCAATAATAACCGCTATTTCTTCGATAGAACACACGATAACAGGAACCGGACGATGACCGATAACAAGCAAGCTCATGAGAATACGCAAAAAAGTGCTGAACAGCTCAAGGCTGAAGCGCTTAAGTCTGTGCTTAAACAACAGGCAGAGAACAAATCGGTTAAGTCTGAGCCACTTAAAAATAATAAACTATCGAGTGAAAAAAATGCGCAAAAAATATCAAAAATAGCGGTGTTTTCTTTGTTTGTTGCCTTATTAACCAGTGCTGCGGTCGCGGCTTTGTACTATTGGCAATCGCAGCAACGTAGTCAATTTGAACAAAATTTTATTCAAAAAAATCAGCAAGTCATTGCCAAGCAACAACGCTATGTTCAAGAGTTACTCTCTAAGCAGCAAAAGCAACTCAAGTTGCAAGTTGAACAAACATTGACGAGTGTGGTTAGTGCCCAGCAAAATAAAATAGCTCAAGTAGAAAGCACTATAACGCGCTTAACACAACGTCAACCCAGTGATTGGTTGTTACATGAAAGTGAGTATTTGCTTCGGGTAGCGGTACGTTCTATGTGGTTAGAAAAAAATACTGACGCCGCAATAGGATTGTTAAAAGACGCCGATCAGCGTTTAAAAACCTTAAACCAGCCGCAGTTTTTACCGGTACGCCAACTTATTAATCAAGATATTGAACAGCTACAATTGCTGCCTAAATTAAGCACAGATGAAACAATCTTGGCATTAATGGGCTTGGCTCAGCAAGTTAAAAACTTACCTTTAACTAAAATTGAACGCCTTGATAGCGCCGCCGAACAACAAGCATTTCAATTGTCTGCCAGTGCTACCGATTGGCGTGAAAATCTAACTCGTTCATGGCATAAATTTATCGGTGATTTTATTACCATTCGCCGACGAAGTGCTGCGGCTGAACCCTTGATGTCACCGCAATATCAACAAAATTTACGTGAAAATTTAAGTTTAAAATTACAATTGGCACAATGGGCAGTGAGTCAAGCAAAAGAGAAGATATTTCAAAGTACGCTTGATGATATACAACAGTGGCATTTACACTATTTTGATATGACTAATCCGATCAATCAAAATTTCACTAAGCGCATCACGGCGTTAAAACAACAGATAATTGCGGTTAATATGCCAAAAACATTATCATCTTTAGTCGAAATTCAAAATATTATTGCCGAACAAAGTTTCACTAAACCTGTTGCCAAGATCGTAGAACAAAAACAAGTAAAGCCGACAACAAAGCTTAAAGCCGATGGGCAAATTCAAGAGTTAACACCCATAAAAAAAGCAATGAATAGTCAAAAAAAAGCAGAGCAGCCTAAATTGTTACCTAAAAGTGAGGCCTTATAATGATCCGTTTATTTATTTTAGCGGTACTGTTTTTTGCCGTGGTGGCGATCAGCCCGTTATTAATTAATGAAAAAGGGTATATTTTAATTGCCATGGGTGACTTAACCATTGAATCAACCGTGGTGACTGCCATTATTATGCTGGTGTTGTCATTTTTAGGCTTATTATTGTTGATCAAAGTATTTCGCGGTGGTGTAAAATTTGGTTCATTTACTTGGCGTAAATTAGTTTTTGCTAATAGACGCAAAGCATTAAGAGACTTTAATCAAGGCATTGCTGCTTATTTATTGAAAGATTATTCTCAAGCCGAAAAATTGATGGCAAAGTGTGCTGAAGCCTCTCAGCAAGCTAAACTGGCATGGTTAGTTGCCGCATCGGCAGCCAATAAACAGCTTGATAATAAAAATGGCCAAAGTAATAGTGCGCACTATTTAAAATTAATTGCGCAACATTCCTCAGCAGAAAAATCGGCTAACCTTGAAACTGTCTTAGTGACGGTTAATTTATTTATGCAACAACATGCTTATCATCAAGCAAGACAGGTTATTGATGAGCATCATAAATTGATTGGTCATGATGCTCGTTTATTAAGTTTAGAAATTGATTTATGTATAATAGAGCAGCGCTTTGAACAGGCGGTTGAATATTTAGTGGCTGCTCGCAAGCAAAAAAACATTACCGAAATACGCATTAAAGAGTGGGAAACCGTTGCTTTTGGTGCGCTTTTTCAAGATAAAATCATTCGTTTTGATCAGCAACATTTGTATGATTATTGGCAAAAATTAGCCAAGAAAATAAAACAAAGAGAAACAATATTATTTGCTTATTGCCAAGTATTGGCGGCTAATAAATTGTTTGCACCCTTAACTAAATTACTACTACCGTCGTTAAAAAAAGAGGCCAGTAGTGAGTTTTTAAAGCAAGTGAGGTTACTACCGATTGGTAAAGCCGATGAATTGATTGTCGTGGTGCAAAAACATTTACAAAAACAGCCGGAGAGTGCTAAATGGGTAAGTTTGTTAGGTCATCTTTGTTGTGCTAGTCAACAGTGGTCTATGGCGGATAAAGCCTTTTATTGTTTGCTCAGCTTAACGCCCAAGCAGTATGACCAAACTGATTTGTTAGCTTATGCACGCTCTAAAACGCAACAAGGGTTATTTCAGCAAGCTAATGAAATATTAAACAAAGCCATGTCGTAGTACTTTTATCATCTGAATA
>CAZVPC010000106.1:4838-9520 GCA_964629005.1 uncultured Pseudoalteromonadaceae bacterium
GGCAGCCCTGATCCAAAGTTCCGGCTCAAAAGTTCAGCTTTAGCATTATATAAATGCAAAAGCGTCGGCGTACATGTGCTCTATCAGCGCGCCATGTTTAACAAAATCAGCACGTACTTTGGCGATCATCTCAAAACGTCCGGCTAAATAAATATCATACGGCGCTAAACTAATGATGTCGTGCATGACTACGTTATGCACTAAACCAACTTTGCCTTGCCAATCAGCAGTAGGAGATTCAACCACAGGTATAAAATTAGCATGTGGTAAAGCCGCAAGCAGTGTTTTCGTTTGCGCTAGCTCGTAGCAAGCACTAGGGTCACGCAAGCCCCAGTAGATCATTATCGGACGAGTCGACTTTTGCTCAACTAAATACTCAAACATCGATTTTATATAGGAAAATCCTGTGCCACCTGCCATGAGTAATAAAGGGCGTTGGCTTTTTTCGCGTAAATAAGCGTCACCAAAAGCTATTTCAATTTTCACGCTATTATTAGCTTTGAGTCGTTCAATAACTTGCATAGGATAACTGTCCGCAGCAAAAGCGCCAATTTGTAATTCTAGGTGATTGGCACTCGGTGAATTAGCGATTGAAAACGGTCGTTTATCATCGGCATTCATCACAAAATTAAGATATTGCCCCGGTAAAAAATCAATTTTACACTCAGGTTTTAAGATCACTTTATAAACATGAGTGGTTAGGGGAGTTAATGACTCAAGCTGACAATTTATTACTTTCATTTGTTCGGTAAGACCTTTTTGGTTTATTCCATTTTAGTGTTATGTTTATTGGTAGTCATTAGGATAGAATATTGAGTTCATCCCATAAATCATCCACTTGTTGCTTGATCTCTTCGTCCATCACAATAGGTTCACCCCATTCACGAGTTGTTTCACCTTGCCATTTATTGGTGGCATCTAAACCCATTTTAGAGCCTAGTCCTGACACAGGCGAAGCAAAATCAAGATAATCTATTGGCGTATTTTCAATTAAAACCGTATCACGGCTTGGGTCCATACGGGTGGTCATTGCCCAAATAACGTCTTTCCAGTCACGGGCATTAATATCATCATCACAAACAATAACAAATTTTGTATACATAAACTGCCGTAAAAACGACCAAACCCCCATCATTACACGCTTAGCATGACCCGGATATTGTTTTTTAATGGTCACAATGGCGAGCCGATAGGAACACCCCTCGGGAGGCAAGTAAAAATCAATTATTTCAGGGAATTGTTTTTGTAATAACGGAATAAAGACTTCATTAAGCGCTACTCCCAAAACCGCAGGCTCATCGGGCGGTCGACCCGTATAAGTGCTGTGGTAAATAGGATCTTTGCGTTGCGTAATATGAGTTACGGTAAAAACCGGAAAATTATCAACTTCGTTATAATAACCAGTGTGATCACCATAAGGCCCTTCAGCCGCCATTTCTTGGGGATCGATATAACCTTCCAATACTATTTCTGCTGAGGCGGGGACTTCTAAATCATTACTAATACATTTGGCAACTTCAGTTTTGCTACCCCGTAATAAACCCGCAAAAGCATATTCAGATAAGGAATCTGGCACTGGTGTTACCGCGCCTAAAATAGTGGCAGGATCGGCGCCTAAAGCGACAGCAATAGGGAAGTTTTCTCCCGGATGTTGCTTTTTCCATTCAAGAAAGTCTAATGCTCCCCCTCGGTGCGAAAGCCAGCGCATAATAACTTTATTGCGTCCCAGTAATTGTTGGCGATAAATGCCTAAATTTTGCCGTGTTTTATGAGGACCTTTAGTAATAGTTAATCCCCATGTGATTAATGGTGCAACATCACCCGGCCAGCAACTTTGAATGGGAAATTTAGTTAAATCAACGTCATCACCGGTAATAACCACTTGTTGACAAGGCGCTTTGCGGACTACTTTTACTGGCATGTTTAAAACTTGTTTGTAAACCGGCAGTTTATCTAACGCGTCCCGAAAACCTTTTGGCGGTTCAGGTTCTTTTAAGGTAGCTAATAATTTACCAACCTCACGCAACGCACTAACCTCTTTTTGCCCCATGGCTAAAGCCACCCGCTCAGGAGTACCAAATAAATTGGTGAGAACTGGAATTGAATGACCAATAGGATTTTCAAATAACAATGCTGGGCCGCCAGCACGTAGAGTACGATCGCTGATTTCGGTCATCATTAAATGAGTGGAAATAGGTTGGGTGATGCGTTTGAGTTGCCCTATTTTTTCAAGTTGGGCAATAAAATCTCTTAAATCGCTGTATTTCATAGTTAGGTTGATTGAAAGTATTATTGGAAATTTTATTGATTATACCTTGCAATAACGGCAAAGACATAATTTATGACGATAAGATGAAAATGATTATTATTATCGTTGTAAAATGGCTTGGCATAAATTTAAAAAATAGCTTTTAAAATCAATCCTGAAAAGGGCTAATGCTTCATCGGCTAAAACTTGTGTCATTATCGAAGACGGGTGGCTTACTTGCCAAGCGCCAATTAATAACATTTGAATTTTGATCACACAGTTAAAACTATCTTCAACAGCACGGTTATTAACGTCGCTAAGCCGTGCAACCAATCTTTCGGTTAATTCTTTTAATGATAATTTGAATTGCTTGGCATCTTCAAATTGCTGAGTATGTTCTAAAATAGTATGTAAAATGCTGCTTAGTTGAGCTAATGCTTTGTTTTTATCTAGATATTCAGCGATGTATGCAGCGAGTTGCTGGTCGTTAAGCTGTGGTTGTTGCTCAAATGCTCGCAAAAAACAAGTAAATTGTTCTAAATATAATTGAAGAAACAGCACTTCTTTACCGTTGAAATAACGGTAAAGTGCTGGTTTAGATAAATTCAATTTAATAGCGATATCGTTTAAGTTAATTTCGTGGTAATGATGAGCAAGGATCATTTGTTTAGCGACTGCTAAAATTTGTTGTCGTCGTAATTGTTGTTGTTCAGCATTAACTGCTCTTTTTTTTACCATCATTTTATTTTTGTAACATACCGGCTAATTGTCGATTAATGCTGCGGGGAGAAAATTTTGAGGCCCAATAGAGTAATTTATTTTTAAGACCGGTGATGACAATGGCGGTGGATCTTTTTGCTAGCGCAATACGAACTACTTTTTCTGCACTCATGACACCTGTTTTAAATAACAACGTATCATTCATCTTGGCATGATCTGCAAATTCAGTCGCGGTGGCACCGGGACATAAACAAGAAACGGTTATCGCATCATTTTTAAGTTCTTCGTATAACGCTTCGGTAAAGGAAACCACATAAGCTTTTGAGGCGTAATAAATCGCCATATTAGGGCCCGCTTGAAAGGCTGCGGTTGAACCAACATTGATAATAAACGGCGCTTGCTGACATTGTTTTAATTGTGGCAATAACGAATAGCAAATCTCTGTTAAGGCGCTAATGTTTAGTGCTATCATTTGCTGTTGTCGCGACCAATCAAGATCGGTAAATAAGCCTTTTTCGCCAAAGCCAGCATTGTTGATCAAACCGTTTAATTTAAAGGCGGCGACAAATTGATATAATTTGTCTCGTTGTTGTTGTTGACTTAGATCGGCACTAAATATTTCAACTTTAATGCCGGTTAATTCTAATTCAGTTTTTAGGGCGGTTAAACGTTCACTTCTGCGTGCGGTTAAAATTAAATTATTTCCTTGCGCAGCTAATTGTTGCGCAAATTGTGCGCCTAAACCAGAGCTTGCTCCGGTTACTAAGGTATAATACATATTCTCGCCATCTGTTAAGTTACCGAGAGTAAGTTAACACATTAATAGCACCTCAGCAAATAAATTACCACGAGTAACTTATGGTTTTTTAAAAATTCTGCTAAACGATTTCGCTCATTGCAGCGGCAAATCCAATTAAACCACCAAAAACACCCCCCCAAACAACTAACCAACCTAAGTGTTTTCTGATCATCGTTTGAATGATCTCTTTAACCAATTTAGGGGTTAATTCATCTAACCGTTTTTCTATTATATTACTGACTTTATCGCGCATCCCCGCGATAACATTAGGCTGCTCTAATTCATCACGAAGCAAATGGTTAAAATTATCACTGCTAACTATATCAGCAACGGAGAGTTTCATTTTTTCAATAAAAGGCTCCCTTAATGGTTGTAAAGCTTCGCTGCCACCAACCATGGCTAACATACCGCCAAATGATGAATTTTCAATAACGTCCACTAATGTATCAAAAGCGGGACTTAAATCGACCTTTTCAATGATTGGCGCTAAATTAAGTGCGGCTGCTTGTCCTGAATTGTCAGACAAAAAACGATCAATATTATCTTCAGTAAAAAACTGATCCATCATTAAATTACGAATCCCGTCTTTGAAATCTTCAAAACGCGCAGGAATAACGCCAGAGCCATATAAACCGGGCACTTTTTCAAATAGCATGTGTATTGCTAGCCAATTAGTGATTGCACCAGACAAGGCAAATAAACCTATGGTTAGCAGTATCGGTTGGTTGAGTACATAACCTGCTAAGGTGCAAAGCAAGGAAATAACATTAGTGATAACACTTTTATTCACAGATAACTCCAAAGTAAAAAATAATTAGTGATCTTTAATTGTTGCTAGTTTACAAAGCTAAGCCTTGTCATTCAATCATTAGCTTGAGTATATACTCATATATAGTCTCCACCGATATCGGTGAG
>CAZVPC010000107.1:0-9467 GCA_964629005.1 uncultured Pseudoalteromonadaceae bacterium
ATACCAGTTTCATTAATTAGGTGATCTACTTTATACGTAGGAAAAAGTGCCAAATACAAGGCATTTATTTCAATAACTAGTTGTTCTAATTATTAAATAAATAACGCAGTAGTTGGTGATTTTAACAAGTAGAAATGAGCACATATTTAGTGAGATTGGTATAACCATTGAAAAGATAACAAAATGACCACACAACAACACTGGACTTTAAAGAGTATTGCCAAGCATTTAGGCGTTTCTAATGCTACGGTTTCCAATGCATTTAATCGCCCTGATCAATTGTCTGAGAAACGGCGCAGCGATATTTTAGCAGCATGTACTAAACTTGGTTATTTTGGTCCCAACAAAGCAGCCCAATCACTCAGAAAAGGTAAATTTGATATTGTTGCGCTGGTATTGCCTGACAGTGTTGAGTACATGGTTTCAGATCCTGTGGCGAGTAAATTTATGAAAGGCGTCGCCTCAGTGTTAGAAAAAAATAAAATCAATTTATTATTGTTTTCGGGTCAATCGGAAACAATTAATACGGTTGCTGATTTTGTCGATGGCTTTATCTGTTATGGTAGTCCTAGAAATATTGCGTTGATTGAACAACTTAAACAGACCAAAAAAAAAGTCGTGACGGTTGATTTTGATATTGATCGTAATGCATCGGTTAACATTGATAACCAAAGTGCTGCTTATGAAATTGCCCAACTTGCGATCCAATCAACTCAAGATCAAGTTGCCATATTGGGTTTGAGGTTGCTAGATACTGAGGTCACTTGTCGGGTTTACGATGTGCCCAATTTTGATGTTCATTGTTCTATTGCCCATCAGCGATTAAAAGGGTATTTAGCGGCAATAGCCGAAGCAGAGGTGACACTAAATCAAGACAGAATTTGGAATATTCCAGAAAGTAATCAGCATTTTTCAACGATTGCTGCCCGTGAGGCGTTAACGTCAACTCCCCGCCCTCAGGTATTGTTATGTATGAGTGATTTAATCGCCTTATCAGCAATGCGTGAAGCCACTAGTATGGGGTTATCTATTCCTGATGATATTCGCATAGTGGGTTTTGATGGCATTGATGAAGCGTTAAGATCTAATCCACCACTGACCACTGTTCACCAAAACAGTGAAGAAAAGGGCGCCATGGCGGCACAGTTGTTTATTGACAATGCTCGCCATGAAAAATTAATTTCTTATCAATTGCAATTAGGTAAAAGTTGTTAACGTCACTATGTTGAGTTAGCTAAGCAATAAACTTGCTAGGTCAATGATCCGTTCCTTATTTGCGTCTTTGAACATCATTTTCGCAATTTGTTTGGTAAAGTTTATCGTTAAATTCGCGCTGTTTTCACCATTTTTCCACGACATGATCAATAATGATTGTTTTGTATCAATGGTAAATTTTCCTGAAAAAGCGTTACTGCTATTACGTAACTTAATTAACCTTATCAATGCTTTTACCATAGGTTTTTTAAGTGCTTGCGCTATTTTCTCACTGCTTAAATAAGGGCGGTTAATATCTCGGCCAACATTCGTTTGCCTGAGCAATGACATGTCATTGGTTTCCGCCAACAAACCAGCATAATAGACTTGGGGAATGCCCGGCGAAAAAAATTGGATCGCTCTCGCTAGTAAATAATCGTATTCATTTTGCGCGAGCGCATCGTAGTAGGTACAGTTAACTTGGTATAAATCAACATTGCTAGCCGCCTCGCCTGTTGCTTGTAAGCTTTGGTTTTTACTATTGTGATGAATAGTTTTAACTAAGTGATCGATTTCAGTACTCTTGAGTAATCCAGCTTTACCGTCTACAGGCCCCACATCGATAATACCAATACCATCATGGGTGTCTAAGACAGTAATACAATTTCGTGGTGAAATTTTCAACCAATTAATTAATGGCTGCACATCTTGGGTGAAAAGTGTATGTAATATTAGCGGCGGTAGAGCAAAATCGTAAACTTTATCAACACGTTTGGCAATTTCGATTTGGGTTTTATAATAAGCATGAATTTCAACCAGTGTTGTCATGCTTAATTGATTGGCTTGTGCGGTTAAACGGTTAATAAAATCATACGTTTCCGGTAGCATAAAACAATTAGTTCCCGCTTTTTTTATAGCATACCCTGCCGCATCTAAACGAATAATTTTTATGTTGTTTCTAGCAAACAGGGTTAAAATATTAGTTAAATAATTTTTACCAACGGCAGAATTAACATCAATATCAAGCTGGTTTTTAGTAAAAGTGGTCCAAAAATCCACTTTAGAGCCATCGTCTAATTGATACGTTGAAAAGCATTTTCCGGGTCGAGGACGGTATATTTGTGCTTGTTGATCTTCACTTAAACCGTAGGGGAAAATTTTTGCTTCGGTGATGAATAAATCCCAGTAGGGTGAAGCAGTTCCGTGTGCAATCACATCTTTAAACTCATTCGATTGCGCTGAAACATGATTAACAATCAAATCAGCCATTAAATCGAATTGTTTTCCTAGTGCATACACATCCTTCCAAGTACCGAGTCGGTTATCAACATGTTGGTGATCTATCGGATCAAAGCCGGCATCACTGCCATCGATTGGATAATAAAATGGCAATAAATGTACACCAGAAAAAAGCTGCTTAAATTGATCATGGAGTAATTTGTTCAATTCATTCAGGCCTGCCCCGCTTAGTCGGTCAATATAAGTGATGAGTTGTACATTGTTTTTCATAACGCGTTTGGTATCCAAATAGAGATTGAAACTTAATCGATTAAGTTATATCTTTAACCAATGTCGTACAATGTTCAAGAAATTTATTAGAATATTTTAGTATTTTTTATTGATCGTATTACAGCCACATTAAGTTAATATCATTCTAAATTCTGCTGTTGAGTGCAATTTCTTGTGACGTAACTATGGAGTTTAGGGTAATAATTGATAAAAAATATTGCAATTTTCAACTGCAAATTTGTTAATAATAAGGTAAGTAAAGTATGAATTTTGCGAGTCAAGAAGAAAAAATAAATAAATTCCGTATTAAGTTATTGACATACATGATGTTTTTTATGTTTGCTATGACCTCAGATGCGGTTGGTGTTATTATTCCCGAGTTGATCAAAACCTTTAATTTAACCTTAACTCAGGCGAGTGCTTTTCACTATATGCCGATGATTGTTATAGCGTTAAGTGGCTTGTTTTTAGGATTTCTCGCCGATAAAATTGGTCGCAAGAGCACCATTATTTTAGGCTTAGTATTGTTTTCAATCGTCAGTATTTTATTTTCAATGGGAGACTCTTTTTTATATTTTATCGTACTGCTATCGCTTGTAGGCGCTGCGGTAGGGCTATTTAAAACGGGTGCTTTAGCGTTAATTGGTGATATTTCTCAAACGGGTAAAGAGCATACTAACACCATGAATACGGTCGAAGGTTTTTTTGGTGTTGGCGCAATTATTGGTCCAGCCATTGTTAGCTATTTATTAACCGCAGGTGTTTCATGGAAGTACTTGTATATCGCGGCTGGGGCTTTGTGTGCCTTGTTGTGTTTATTGGCATACAAAAGCCAATACCCAGAGATGAAAAAGTCATCGATAGAAACTGTAAATTTAAAACGAACTTTACGAATGATGAAAAATCGATATGCACTGGGTTATTCTATTGCTATTGCGCTGTATGTAGCGACGGAAGTTGCTATTTATGTGTGGATGCCCACATTGCTTTTAGGCTATCAAGGACAGTTTGTTAGTTTGGCGACTTATGCGCTAACGATATTTTTTATCTTAAGAGCCAGTGGGCGTTTTCTTGGTATTTGGGTGCTAAAGCATTTTCAATGGCAACAAGTGATGATGTGGTTTAGCTTGGCTATTTTTGCTTGTTTTTTTGGCGCAATGTTATTTGGTGTCAATGCCGCAGTGATCTTATTGCCTTTGTCGGGTTTGTTTATGTCGATGATCTACCCAACACTTAATTCTAAAGGGATCAGCTGTTTTGATAAATCGCAACATGGTGCTGTAGCGGGAGTAATTTTGTTTTTTACGGCTTTTTCAGCGGCAGTTGGTCCTTTACTTATGGGGCTAGTGAGTGATTGGTTTGGTGATGTTACGTATGGCTTTTACTTGGCGGGCTTTTTTTCCTTGTTACTTTTTTTAGCGATGCTTTATAACGCGATCAAAGACCCTTCTAAACAAATATTACTGCACCATGAACAAAAAATGTGCTAAAGCAGAATAAATTATTAATAGTGATAATTTACATTATTTTCAAGCTATTAATATTGTTTAAGGAGCAATATTTTTTACTTGCGTTGATAAAATAAGCAATTAACACTTGCAATTATTGAAACTTTTGCTAGCTTATAACTTAATCGATTAAGTTCGGTTGTCAGGGGTGTGCCATTGGCAGAAAATAGAGATGGTAGAAAAAGTTATAAAAACAAAAGGCAAAATGATGAAACACAGCTTATCTAAAAAATTCTTATTGAGTATCGTTGCAATCGCGATCAGTACCGCAACAAGCGCTGCTGAAAAAAAGGAACCAGCAAAAAAGAACAAAGATCTATTAGGGCTAGAGCGTATTGTGGTTACGGGCGTACAACAAAAAACGTCGGTAATGGCCTCAAGCGTTTCGGTTACTAGTTTTTCAACTGATCAAATTGAAGTAACAACACCGCGATCAACGGCTGAAGCTTTTCGCTTTATACCCGGCATTCGTTCAGAGTCTACGGGGGGTGAGGGTAATGCTAATATTGCCATACGTGGTTTACCCGTTGCTTCAGGTGGGGCAAAATTTTTACAGCTGCAAGAAGATGGTTTACCCGTCTTACAGTTTGGTGATATTGCGTTTGGTAATGCGGATATTTTTTTACGTTTAGACAGTAATGTAGAAACGATTGAAGCTATTCGAGGCGGCTCTGCTTCAACTGCAGCAAGTAATGCGCCGGGTGGTATTATTAATATGATCAGCAAAACAGGAAAATCAGAATCTGGCAGTGTTGGTACGACCTTTGGTTTAGATTATGACTCCTTCCGCACCGATTTTGAGTATGGTGGTGCGTTAACCGATTCGATGTATTTTCATGTTGGTGGCTTTATTCGCCAAGGTGAAGGTCCTCGTCGAGCAGGTTATATCGGTAACAAAGGTGGTCAAATAAAAGCAAATTTGACTAAAGAATTCGACTCAGGTTATGTTCGTCTTTATTACAAACATTTAGATGACAAGAGTATTAGTTACTTGCCAATGCCGATGAAAGCTGACGGTAGCTCGCTACCGGGTTTTAATTCACAATCAGACACAACCCAGTCGGCCAACTTTTTATCAACCCTTTCGTTGGGTGCCAATGGCGAAATCCGACGCGGGGATATGCGCAATGGGATGAACCCTAAAGTTGATTCTATTGGTTTTGAGGCCTCATTTGACCTCGGTAACAATTGGCATATAGAAAACCGTTTTAGAAAATCGGCAGTCAGCGGTAATTTTATATCACCTTTTCCAGCACAAATTGCAAGTAGTAGTGACATAGCAAGCAGTATCGCTGGTGATAATGCGAGTTTGGTGTATGCCAATGGTAGCAGTGCAGGGCAAACCTTTAGTGGTGATAATGCCATGCGCATTCATACTTTTGATGTAAAAATGAATGATTTTGGTTCTATTGTAAACGACTTGAAACTGACGAAAACTATTGATGATACTAGTATTACCTTTGGTTATTACCGTGCAGTACAAAATATTAGTATGTCGTGGTTGTGGAACTCCTATGTAACAGAAATTAAAGGTGATAATGCGGCCTTACTCGATGCGGTTGCTGCCGATGGCACTAATTATTCTGACAACGGCTTATATGCTTACGGTGTACCGTTTTGGGGTAATTGTTGTCAACGAAACTATGATAGTCAATATGACATTAGCGCGCCTTATATCGCCATTTCATCTTCGTTTGACAAACTCACTATTGATGCCAGTGTTCGATATGACAGTGGTAATGCCACCGGTTATTTTGCTGGCTCGGTACAATCGCAAGTGGATATGAACCGTGATGGCGTTATATCTATTCCGGAGCGCAGTGTTTCGTCAATTGATAATGCCAATCCATCTTTGGTAAATTATGGCTGGGGATATACATCCTATTCGTTGGGAGCCAATTATTTTCTTTATGATGATGTTGCAATATTTGGTCGCTTAAGCCGTGGTGGTCGTGCTAATGCCGATCGTTTGATGTTTGGTAAAGTTAAAGCCGACGGCTCAGTAGCTAAACAAGATGCTGTTGATTTTGTTGATCAATATGAGTTTGGCGTAAAATACCGTCAAGATAATTTGTCTTTGTTTGCAACCGCTTTTTATGCAGGAACCGAAGAGCAAAATTTTGAAGCGACAACGCAAAAGTTTTTTGATCGTAAATATAAATCGAAAGGCATCGAGTTAGAGTCGGCTTATTATATTGGTGATTTTGATGTAAGAGGCAGTGTCACTTGGACCGATGCTAAAATTGATAAAGATGCACTAAATGCTGCTGTTGTCGGCAATACCCCAAGAAGACAGGCTGATTTTGTTTATTCTTTAATTAGTCGTTATAATTTTGATCAAGGTTCTACAGGGATTAGCTTGATTGGCACCAGTGGTGCTTATGCACAAGATAATAATGATTTAAAATTTGCAGCCTATACTCAAGTTAATTTATTTGCGTCTTATTTTTTATCTGAATCGTTAAGTGTTTCACTCAATGTGAATAATTTGTTTGACACCATTGGCATTACTGAAGCGGAAGAAGGTTCAGTGCCAAGTAATGGCATTATTCGTGCGCGCACCATTAATGGTCGAACCAGTTCGATGACATTGAAATACGATTTTTAACCCAATCGTTTTAACCACTAACAAGCTCACTAAGTGGGCTTTTTTTATGGAGTACAACCATGGCAACTTTATTAAGTTTTGGTGAGGCGCTCATTGATTTTTTACCACAAGATAAAAATAATAGCTGTTATCAACCTATTTGTGGTGGTGCGCCAGCCAATGTTGCTGTTGCTTATGCAAAGTTAGGCGGACAAAGTTTTTTTGCAGGAGGCTTGAGTGACGATAATTTTGGTCAATTGATAAAACAACAATTTTTACAGTATGGGGTGAAAGATAATTATATTGTCAATATAAAACAATCGTCTACTGCTCTGGTGTTGGTGAGTTTGGATGATCAAGGTGAACGGGAGTTTAGTTTTTATCGACACAATAGTGCCGATATGTATTTTCAAAACAGCGACTTTGATGCCATTGATTGGTCAAAAATAGATTGTGTTCATTTTTGCTCAAATACACTCACCAACATTGATCTGGCAAACGTAACCAACTATGGCTTAAATATTGCCAAAACTGAGCAGAAGCTGATCAGTTTTGATGTTAATTTACGTTATTCATTGTGGGAAGAAATTAGTCAATTACCCAAGCGAGTGGAACAGTGTTTTACTTTTGTTGATATTTTAAAATTTAGCAAAGAAGAAATAGATTACCTGGCGCAACAAAAAGATTGTGATTATTCAGCGTATCTAACCTTTTGTCTTGAACAAGGTGTTAGTTTGATCCTCATAACAGATGGAGCAAAGCCGATCCATTTTGTTACTCAAAACAACCGGTCTTTTTATCAACCCCCTACGATTTCTCCGCTTGATACCACGGCTGCGGGTGATAGTTTTATCGCTAGTTTTTTATATGCTATTACTGAAAAAGGTAAGCCAGAGCAGTGGTTAAATGCAGCGTTAAGTACAGAGTCACTGGTTAATGCTTTAAAATTTTCTTCACAATGTAGTGCTATAACTTGTGGTAAAAAAGGCGCGTTTCCGGCTTTTCCAACAAAGGATGAACTGGCCTTTACCAAAGCCACTTGAGGATGCGAAGCTAGTATTTTTAGGCGTTGTCTTTAAATTTTATTAAAACCGTTTACCGAAAATTAAGCTAATTGTTTGCGGTAGTACCACGCGCGCATTAAACGTACTTGTTTGTCCGGCAACGGTTTCACCTGCTCGCGGATCACCTTCGGATAAACCTTCTGAATTATTAATATTTTTAATATCACCACGAAGATAAAAGCCATCTCGGGTTTCTATAGAAAAACCAAGATTAAGTAAGCCGTACATGGGCAGCTCAGCGGTGTTAGCATCATCGGCATAACGTTTGCCACTCCATGAATAACTGCCATATAACGAGGCTTCACCCCAAGTAAAGCTATCAAAGGTATAAGCGCTTGTTAACTGACCAAAATGTTTAGGTACTCGCACGGGCAGTTTACCATTAATGTCAACCGTGCTGGCATTGCCTTGTTCATTGATAAATTCAGCAGCTGGAGTATTAACAAATTTTGGTGATTGGTAAGTTGCCGATAAACCGATTTGCCAATTTGTGCTGATATTAAGACTTATTTCAGCCTCTACACCTAATGTCTCTGTATTTCTAAAAGCTTGGCGTTGTACCACTTGATCATTCGCGACGGTCGGTACATTAAAAAATAAGTTATTTGCCGCAGCATAATAACCCGTTATGAAGGTGGCAAAGTCTCCATTGTTATATTTCACCCCTAGTTCCGCCATAATCGTTGCTGCGGGCTGGGTTTCACGACGCTGAGAATTATTGAATTGGTCGATTTCTGCACTCGATTTTAAGTCGGTAATTGCCATATATTTATCAACATCAGGCATCCGAAAACCATCGGCATAACGAGTGAATATAGCTAAATCTTCATTTATTTTGTAATTAGCCGCTACTGTCCATGCTAATTCATTGTATTGTAAATTAAATTGACGAAAAGTGCCGGTGCCAAAAGGTAGTTCGATAGCGCCATTGACTGAATTAGTATCATTAGCAAAACTACTGATTGCATAATTAGCACCATTTTCTGCTTGACCATTAGCTCGCAATGTTTCATAACGGAGACCTAAATTTAGCGTTAAATTGTCTTGTTCATATTCAAAGTCAGCAAAAGGGGCTAAGGTGCGTTCATTATAAATAATATTGGCAAAACCGTGAGATCCTGCTTGAATGCCTTTATAGGTGCCACTAGCAATGTCATTACCGGTAGCGTCAATAAAAACGATATCAAGACGTCGCGGTAATGGCTCAACTGACTGCAAAGTATTTATTCGGTAATCGGTAACTTGACCATTAATGTTTGAGAAAAACAAACCGTAAGTGGCATAAAAAGTGCCGTCGCCAAGCTCAAAATTGCTGCTTAATTTACTTTCATTTTGAAAGTTATTACCTTTAAAGCGACGATACCAAAAACCCGCATTGATACCAAAACCGTTAATATTAAATTGATCAACATTAGTATTGTCTGCTAATTCAAGTGTGGTTGCCGTATCTCGGATCTGGTAATTCAAATTGTTATTGTTTATCGCACCAGCAAGTGCATTGCGGTTATTGTCATAGATAAGTCGTGCTTTTTTAGCTAAAGACTCAGCATTGCCAACATTAATAATACCTGTAAAAGTAGTCAGCAAATCAGTAAAACGCATTTG
>CAZVPC010000108.1:0-7845 GCA_964629005.1 uncultured Pseudoalteromonadaceae bacterium
CGCAAGTTAACTTCACCATTTTCATCTAATTCTATTGCGTCATAATATGACGGCAATTCGTCTGCTTGCTCTGTATTTTTTGCTGGACTAAAGGTAAAGTTAACCGTTAGTGTTTGCTCAAAAAACTCATTACAACGCTGACATGTTAATGCAACGGTTGTTGAACCAGCACCCGATATAACTATCAAGCCTTGCTCATCAACACCAAATTTGATCTTAACATTCATTTGCCCACTGCACTTTTCAGTGACAGCACGCAATCTATCTAATTCCAATAACTCAAAATACCCTTCACAAACCAAGTTGCGTTGAGCACTTTTAAATGGATCTATTGTTATTGGAAGCTTAAGATTTTGCATAAGGCGCGCATAATAATGCTAGTACTGGTCTGTGTCAAAAGAAAATAGTGCTTTTAAGCAAAAAAATCTCCTTTTGTTTGTACTACACTAAAAGCAAGCAACATAAAATGATACCTTAATACTCATGATACTTCAAAATATCAGTTTCAGGACATCTATTAATAACTTTAGATGGTATGGGCAAAAATCAACAGGTTTTAGCTTCGATAAACCATTATCTTTTATTAAAATCAACTAAATCTGTATAGATCGCTTTTTCCAAGACTAACGCCCTGATAGAATGACAGCAATTTTGTTATCTATATTTTTTACGGAAACCCTGTGTAATGCGTACTAGCCAATATTTACTTGCTACTTTAAAAGAAACCCCAGCCAGTGCTGAGGTGATCAGTCATCAACTTATGTTACGTGCAGGTTTAGTGCGTAATGTTGCCTCAGGTTTATATACTTGGCTACCTACTGGTTTAAAGGTTCTCAGGAAAGTTGAAAATATTGTTCGTGAAGAAATGGAACGCGCTGGTGCCATTGAAGTCTTAATGCCCATGGTACAACCCGCTGATTTATGGGAAGAGTCAGGTCGTTGGGATGATTATGGCCCTGAATTACTGCGTTTAAATGATCGCCATAACCGTCCTTTTGTTTTAGGTCCAACCCATGAGGAAGTGATCACCAAACTGGTGAGTAACGAAATTAGTAGTTACAAACAACTACCGCTCAACATTTTCCAAATTCAAACAAAATTTCGTGACGAAATTCGTCCGCGTTTCGGCATTATGCGAAGTCGTGAATTTCTCATGAAAGATGCTTATTCTTTTCATTTAAACAACGAATGTTTAGCCAAAACCTATCAAATAATGTTTACAGCTTATTGTCGTATCTTTGATCGTTTGGGTTTAGATTATCGCCCCGTGTTAGCCGATACGGGTTCCATTGGTGGAGAAACCTCTCATGAATTTCATGTGTTAGCACAATCGGGTGAAGATGATATTGCCTTTAGTGACAGCAGTGACTTTGCTGCTAACATTGAAAAAGCTGAAGCTCTAGCGCCACAAGGCGAACGACCTGCACCATTACAACAACTTTGTAAAATTTCAACACCTAAAGTAAAAACTATTGATGAGGTTGCGCAATTTTTATCCGTTGATGTAAAAACCACCGTTAAAACATTATTAGTTGTCGGCACAGAAACCCAACACGGCGATACGCCAATAATAGCTTTAGTGCTTCGCGGCGACCATCAACTCAACGAAGTTAAAACTGAACATTTATCGCAAGTAGCCACACCACTCACCTTTGCTAGCGATGAACAAATTTTTGCTGCGCTTCAATGTAACGCAGGTTCTATTGGTCCCATTAATTTAACCATTGAAATCATTGTGGATCGCAGCGCCGCTCATTTAGCTGATTTTGTGTGTGGCGCTAATGAAGACGATTTTCATTTTACGGGCGCTAACTGGGACAGAGATTGCAGCAACTACAGCATTGCCGACATTCGTAATGTTATTGCTGGTGATCCAAGCCCTTGTGGTAAAGGCAATATCGAAATTAAGCGTGGTATTGAAGTCGGTCATATATTCCAATTAGGTGATAAATACGCACAAGCGATGAATTGTGGTGTGTTAACCGAGGCAGGAAAAAATAAAACCTTAACCATGGGCTGTTATGGGATTGGTGTTTCTCGAATTGTTGCCGCTGCAATTGAGCAAAATCATGATAAATATGGCATAAAATGGCCAAGTGCAATCGCTCCCTTTCAAGTCGCTATTGTCCCCATGAATATGCATAAATCAGCACGTGTTAAAGAAACTGCTGAACATTTATACGCAAAATTGCAACAGGCAAACATTGAAGTATTATTTGACGATCGTAAAGAACGCCCTGGGGTGATGTTTGCTGATCATGAATTAATGGGCACTCCGCTTTTACTTATTATTGGCGAACGTAATTTAGATGCTGGGCAAATTGAAGTTAAAAACCGTATAACGGGTGAAAAATCATTAATAGCGATCAACGACATTATGTCATTATTTGCTTAAATAACGTTATTGGCTGCTTTTTATTTTGTTCCATAAAAGCATATAAAACAATACAATACAATACTATTCACTAGCAATCGTTGCTGGTGAATAGTATTGTATTAAAATAAAAAAATAATAATTAGGCATAATAAAATGCTACAAAACACTTTAGTAAAATCTATCCTCAACGCGTTTAATTATCTATTCATAAATATTCTATTATTTTTCAGCTTATCAACTTATGCTCAATTTCAAGAACAAGCTTTTCTTCAAGATTATCAATACACCTATATAAATAAGCATGTAAATCAGAAAAATAATAAAAACATTCAACAACTTGAAAAATCACTAACTAAAAACACATTAACTCATACAGAAAAATACTTTTTTGAGCATAATTTGTCTTACCTTTTATTTAAACAACACCATAAAGAAGAAACGTTAAAACAGTTAGCCAAAACAATTAAGCTCGCCAAGAAACTCGACAGTTACCATCTCGCAAACAGCTTATTATTGCGAGCAAAAACCTACGGTATTTTATTTCGAGATACCAACGCAGCCATCAAAGATTTACAACAAGCATTATTGGTCAGCAAATCCAGTCAACACCCAAAAAATCTACATTTACAATTTGATTTACAAACCGCAATGGCGCAAGCATATAATCAATTAAGCCAATTGAAAAAAGCAAAAATTCATATTGAATTAGCCTTAAGCATTGCTAAAAAACTCAATAACAATAATGAATCAATTTATGCACTGATCATCGCTGGACGAATTGCTTTTCAACAAAACAATTTTGATTTAGCCTTTCAAAACTATTTAAAAGCACTACAACTATCCGATGATTCAACACCAATCAAACGTATTGCCTCCATTGAATTACGTTTAGCTATTGCCTATGAAACGCAAGGAGTCTTCAAACCAGCGCTGGTTCATGCAAAAAAAGCCGCTAATTTATATTCACAACTCAATGAAGAACGCTTGCAAATTAAATCGTTGCGAGTTTTAGGCAATATTTATTTAACCTTAGAAGGTGATATAGATACTGCTTTAGTGCATTTCATCAATGGATTAACCATAGCAGATACCATTAACGACCCTTATTTTATTGGGCAAATGCAATATTTAATCGGTCATTCATATTTATTAGAGCATAATTTAAAACAAGCAGAAAAATATCTTATCGCGGCACAAAAAATCCTTAAAGCCACAGACGCATGGTTTTACTTAGGGTTAAACAACCTTGAGCTTGCCAAGTTAGCAAAAACAAAAGGGGATACAAAGCAAGCAATAAATTTAACAAAAAGTTTACTCGCTGAGCATAATGCGCAAAATTATCCATCACTAATCAATGAAGGTCAGCTTTATTTGCTCAAGCTTTATGTTCAACAAAAACAATTTAAAAATGCTTATTGGTTACAAAACAAACGATCTAAGCAAGCTAACATCACTCAAAAACAACAGATCAAAGTTAAACAAGCTGAATTTAAACATAAGGTTGTAATGGAAGAACTCAACAACAATCTAAAAAAAATAAAACAAGAGAAAGAACTATTACAACAACAAATTAATAATTCAAACGAACAAAACAAATTAATTTTATTACTGCTGTTTGTGCTTTCTGGCATTGTTATTTGGTTGTTCGTACAAAACAAACAATGGCAAAAACGTTATAACAGACAGGTTAAAAATAGTCAGTTAACTTGGTTGGGTTTTAAAAAACAATTAAGCCAAATAATCACGACCGAAACAAACCTTAGCTTACTAGCAACATTAGCGGCTCCTGCACTGAAAGCAAACAATAATTTAAGCCAATATCAACAAGATTTGATCACGGACCAATGTTTACAGCAAGTTAAGGGTGCTCACTTGGGCATTTTTGAGAGCCAACGTCATGGCATTTTATGGCAACTTAGTCGTAACTCTTTTGAAAGGATCAATAAAAACATTGTACAACTCACTCAGCAAAATAATAACTTATTAGCTGAATTTATCTGGATTGATCTGAATGATTTTCCGCAAAATATTTCGGAACAATGTTTAATGTTAATCGAAGAATTAGTTTATCATTTGCGTTCAAAAACCAGTCAAATTCAATATTGTCAGTTACTTAAAATAACCATCCAAGCAAAAGCATTAGCCCTGATTTTCTCACCAACAATGGCATCAACAATTACGGCTGGAATAGAAAAGGCGATCCAACAGAAATTAATTTTATCGCAAATTATCGCTCTTGATACAAAGGAAGCTTAGCTAAACGACTATCAATAAATAAAATCATTTTTTGATATATTTTTGAATTAACATTCCGATAAAATTGTTCAAACTCTGCTTGACTTAGTCCCTCCGGCAGCTCACTTATATCAGGTAAAATGGGTAAAAACATCCACGTTTCAACCACTTTTTTGTTGCGGGCAAAAAACGTATTCAACTCACTAAAATAAGCTTGTACTTGCATCGCTGATTTTTCTGATGAGGTCGCCAATAAAGCGAAACGAGCACCGGCTCTATCAGCGGTTAAATCAACAAAACTAAAACCACTCCCCCCTAGATTAGAGTCTAATAGTTCTTTTAATTCACCTAACGTATGACTCAAATTAATCGTTGAAAATAACTGAATTGCCATTGAATAAATATAATGCTGTTGTAAATCATTGCGTTTAGCCAACAAAATACGCCCTATTAACCGTTCACGATGATATTGCTCCTGTACCGACAGCTGACTAATTTCGCCAACCAATAACTCAAATTGCGGTGCGCCCAAATAAATAGCTAATGCTAATAAAGCTGATTGATTTTCTTTGATTGCAGATGAATTTTCATTAATAAGTGTTTGTTGGGCAGCTAACTTCAGCATATAAGCAAGATAGTTGGATAATTTTGTTGGGGGCTTTTCTTGGTTAGTAAATCGCAACAACCGCTGAAAATAAAATCGAACTTTGCTAGCATCACCAAACAACGCCAATTCATCACGCAATGCGATTAAACGACCTTTTCCCTGTTGAGCGAACAACTTAAAATCAGTCGGTAATTGATAGCTTATTTGCAACACATTTTGATCGATATCAATAGCTTTAATACTTTGAAAAATTTGTGTCCCTAAATCCTGCTGTAGCAAGTTAAGCGCCCATTGCAACAACGAAACAAACAATTTACCTGACAAGCGCAATGATCCAATCATAATATTTTCAATATTTAGTCCCTGAGATGACGGTAAAACGGTTATTTTTACATTTAAAAATAGGAAATCAAAATTTAAGGGGAGCTGCCAGCTCAACTGCGTAATAAGTTTTTTGTTTTCAAGCCGTGCACTGATAATAATTTCATTATAACTACGATTAAAAATTGCTATTAACCCTTGTAGTTCAACAGCTTTTATGAACAAGTTTCCCTGATACACGCCCTGATCTAACGAATTTTTTGTACGTTTTAGCAACTGTTCAGCACTTTTTGCAATAACTGCATCAATTACAGGTTTACGCGTAATTTTTGCTTGCGTTTGAACGGCAAAAAAAAGTACCAGCAAGATAATTAAGAATACAAAACTTAGCAGAGCAAAAAAATATTTGAAAAACAATTGCAACACAAAACCCTCCTCTAAAAGTCTATTTATACTCATAATAAAATTAAATCATTCAATTATTCTAAAAAAGTTGCAAGCAAGTATTTCAATAGCGTGCAATATTAGCAACAATAGCGTTTAAACATTTATCTTAAGGCAATACTGCCATTTTTTTATTAGCCACTAACACTATATTTAGGTACGCAATGAAAACTATCGAAAAATCGTCAAAATTAAATAATGTCTGTTACGAGATCCGAGGTCAAATTGCCACCGAAGCCCGAAAATTAGAAGACGAAGGGCATAAGATACTCAAACTCAATATTGGTAATCCCGCCCCGTTTGGTTTTGAAGCGCCCGATGATATTTTAAAAGATGTTATTCATAATCTGCCTCAGTCTCAAGGTTATAGTGACTCAAAAGGTATTTATTCTGCTCGTGTCGCTGTCATGCAATATTTTCAACAACAAGGTATCAATGGGGTCAGTGTTGATGATATTTTTATTGGTAATGGAGTGAGTGAGTTAATCGTAATGGCTCTGCAAGGATTACTCAATAATGGTGATGAAGTATTGATCCCTGCGCCTGATTATCCACTTTGGACTGCTGCAGTAAGTTTAGCTGGCGGCAAAGCAATTCACTATCAATGTGACGAAAAAAACCAATGGTTTCCAAATATTGAGGATATGGCCAATAAAATCAGCAAAAACACCAGAGCTATTGTCTTGATCAATCCCAATAATCCAACAGGTTCAGTCTATTCAGAACAAGTATTAAAGGATATTATCGCATTAGCACGTCAACACGATTTAATTATTTTTAGTGACGAAATTTACGACAAAGTGCTTTATGATCAAGCGCAGCACATTCCCACCGCTCGTTTAGCCGAAGATGTTTTGATGATTACCATGGGAGGGCTCTCGAAAAATTATCGAATAGCCGGATTTCGTGCTGGTTGGATGGTACTTTCTGGACCCAAACATCATGCGAGCAACTATATTGACGGATTAAACATTCTAGCGTCAATGCGCTTATGCGCCAATGTACCATGTCAACATGCTATACAAACCGCCTTAGGTGGTTATCAAAGCATTAACGAATTAATTCAGGGTGATGGTCGCTTATTAAAACAACGCAATATTGCAGTAAAAATGATCAACGATATAGATGGCCTATCTTGTCAAGCTGCTTTGGGTGCCATGTATTTATTTGTCAAAGTCGATAAACAGAAATTCAACCTTAAAGACGATGAACAAATGGTGTTAGATATTCTCAAACAAGAAAAAATATTACTTGTCCATGGTCGTGCCTTTAACATTACTGAGAACAATTATTTTCGTTTAGTATTTTTGCCTCATGTTGATGAACTCATACCCGCGATAGAGAAACTCAAAAATTTCTTTGCCACATACCAACAATAATACCTTCAACGCTAATAAGGCGCTTTAATGAAACTTTCTTCTATAAAATCATCTACACATAAACAAAGCACGTTTCTCGCATGGATTTACCGTATGCCGTTAATTAAACGATGGGCCTTAATGCATTGTGTGAAACCTGAAAACGTTGCCGAACATTCACATTTAGTTGCCGTAATTTCCCATATGCTGACGATAATTAGAAATAAAAAATTTGATGGTAGATTAAATCCAGAAAGAGCGGCAACGCTGGCACTTTATCATGAATGCTCTGAGTCTCGCCACCAAGATTTAAATCATAACACCAAATACCATAACCCTGAAATAACAAGAGAATTCAAACGACTAGAAGGAATGGCTGAACAAGAGTGTTTAGAAACCTTACCGGAAGAATTTCGTGATGATTTTGAAACGTTAGTCGTTCAAAGTAAAGTTGACCCTGATTATAAAGCAATTGTAAAAGCGGCCGATATTCTTTCAGCTTA
>CAZVPC010000108.1:7945-9148 GCA_964629005.1 uncultured Pseudoalteromonadaceae bacterium
AAATACGTTAAGGGACTCAATGAAAATAATCGAAGACTTTATCAAAAACGAATCATCAAGTGGCATTTTGTTGATAATAGTGACAATTACCGCGTTATTGTTAAGTAATTCGTCTTTATCTCATCTTTATACTAGTTTTTTGCATATCCCTATTGAAGTTCGCTTTGGTGGTTTTAATATTGCCAAGCCTTTGCTTTTATGGGTGAATGATGGCTTGATGGCAATTTTCTTTCTACTCATCGGGCTAGAAGTTAAACGAGAAATTATTGAAGGACATTTATCCTCGTTAAATAAAATTGCTTTACCCGGTATCGCTGCTATAGGTGGAATGTTAGTCCCTGCACTCATTTACGTTTTTTTTAACTTTAATGATAAAGTTGCCATCAATGGTTGGGCTATTCCAACCGCTACCGATATAGCCTTTGCACTAGCAATTTTATCGCTACTTGGAAGTCGCGTTCCCGTATCACTCAAAATATTTTTAATGGCACTCGCGATCATTGATGATTTAGGTGCCATCGTTATTATTTCAATTTTTTATACTAGCCAACTTTCTATTTTATCAATTTCAATTGCTGCGGCAGCTTTTGTGGTATTGATTGGTTTAAACTATTTTGGTGTTACTAAAAAGACCGCTTATTTTATTGTTGGCACTATTATGTGGGTTAGCGTACTTAAATCGGGTGTCCATGCAACATTAGCCGGTGTTATGCTTGCTTTCACCATTCCTTTATCGGGCAAAGATGAATACGAAAAAGCAGTTTCGCCAGCAAAAGAATTAGAGCATAGCTTACATTTTTGGGTAGCTTTTCTTATTTTACCTATTTTCGCGTTTGTTAATGCCGGTATTAATATGACCCAAATTTCTTTAGATCAAATGGCAAACTCGGTACCTATGGGCATATTATTAGGATTATTTGTGGGTAAACAAGTCGGTGTTTTTGGTTTCAGTTGGGTAGCAATTAAACTAAAAATAGCCAGTATTCCGCAAGATAGTAGTTTGCTGCAACTTTATGGTGTTTCAATTTTAACCGGTATTGGATTTACCATGAGTTTATTTATTGGTACGTTAGCGTTTGAAAATGACGCCCTCTACCAATACACCGATAAATTAGCCATTTTATTAGCATCCTTTGCTTCTGGTATTATTGGTTATTTACTACTGCGCATGAATAAACAAAAGAAAGTGTTAACATAACCTAA
>CAZVPC010000109.1:0-5975 GCA_964629005.1 uncultured Pseudoalteromonadaceae bacterium
GCAATGATCATGGTGCCGATGGTGCCGACAGTAATAATATGAATAGCTGAGGAAAAACTAATATGGCTTGTAAAATAACTTATTCCTATGACGATAAAACCAATAGCCATATTTAAATAGGACAAATGCAGTGACCATAACAATGGCGTTTTAAACGTGCTAAAGGTCTGCCAATTTGCCATTCTAAGCAACTGCATAATACCGGTTATAATGAATAAAATAGCTAATAATGGCTGTATCAAAAAAAAGTAACTCATCACAAAGCTGATAAAAGATAGCCCCATACTTAGTGCAACGATACGCTCTAAGTATGGTATAGCGTTAATGCTAGCTAAATTAAGCGCTCTGCTAGTAAAAAATGGGATCACTCGACCACCAACAACAGTAACAACACTACAAATCATAAAGACAGCAGCATATAAAAGGTGACTGGCGAGCGCTATATTACCGCTATACGCGCCAAGTAATGCCGCAAGATCAAGTGCCATAATAATACTGAGTAATGGAATAAAAATTAAGTTTCGACGATTATTTGATTTCACTATCATATACGCTAAATAACCAATACAAATAAGCCACCATAATGCTTCGGTGATTATGCCAATGACAAAAATAAACTCTACTTTTGACGATAATGTTAGTCGAGCTAATAACCAAAAAATCACGGCTAATGCTAACTGCCAGCCATGTAAACTTCTGACTCCCGTCCAAGTTTGAGCTGCGGTTAATAAAAAACCAACCGCAACACTGGCAGCAAAACCAAAGATCATTTCATGACCATGCCAAATATTAGCCGCTAACACACCTTGCCAGTGAAAATCACCCTGCAAAACGCCTAGCCAGACTATCACTGCGATTATCGACAGCAACGCGGGTAAAAGAAAAAAGGGCCTAAACGCTAGACGTAAAAAAGGCATAATTGCTTGCTCTTTTGCCGATACTTCAGGTTGTAACATAACGATACCTTTGACTATTTCTTTAATTTTAGTTTTAAAGAGAAAATTAATTACCCCGCGCGAAGGCTTTTCGCTCTGGCTCAAATTCGCTTCGCGAAAAGGGGTATATTATAACGTAAAATGTAGGTGGGCATCTTTTTATAAAGAGCTGCCGTCAACTTGATGGGCTAAAGCCACAACCTACAAAACGCAGCAAGTTGCGGGGAATTAAACCCGTTCAGATTAAAAAATTGCTGTTCTTTACTCATCAGCATTCTCACTTAGCAAATTATTCAGCTCAACATCAACGCCCAGTCGTTTATGAACGATTGGACTCGTAGTAGTATATAAGGTTGGTATGCGTTCTTTAGTGCTGAGTTTTTCTGCAATAGCAAAAGCTGCCAACGCTGCTTCATGGAAACCACTTAAAATAAGTTTTCGTTTGCCGGGATAATAATTAATATCGCCCACCGCATAAATGCCAGCAATTGAGGTTTGAAAGGCTTGTGTATCAACCTTGATTTGATGCTGAAACATCGCCAATTGCCAGTTTGCGATCGGGCCAAGTTTAGGTGACATGCCAAAACAAACAACAAGTTTTTCTACCGCCACTTGACGATTCACCCCATCTTTTGAATTAACGATAACAGCCGTTAATTTATTATTTTCCTGCTTAAAGCCTGTAACCTGCCCACATAAAAACTGCATTTTTAATTGCTCACATAAACTATACATTTGAGTAATATTACTCGCAGCCGCTCTAAAATTAGTACTGCGATGAATAAGTACCACACTTTTGGCAATTTTTTGTAGCGCTAAACACCAATCTAAAGCAGCATCACCGCCACCTAAAACAACAATATTTTTATCACGAAAATGTTCTAGATCAGTGATCCGATAAAATAATTGTTTATCTTCAAATTTATCAATATGGGGGATTTTTAATTTAACCGGTGCAAAAGCGCCGTTACCCGCAGCTATAACCACAGCGCGACAGCTTATTACGGTGTTTTTACTGGTGACAACATTAAACAAAGTGTCTGATATTTTATTAATGTTTTCGACTCGTTCAGCCAATAAATAGGTCGGCGCAAACATCGCCGCTTGTTGCCAAAGGTTATCAATAACATCGGTAGCTTTCGCATGTGGTAGTGCGGGAATATCATAAATAGGTTTATCTGGATATAATTCATTACATTGACCACCAATTTCAGCAAGACTATCAATAACTACCGCACTCAGTCCTTGCAAACCTAATTCAAATACTTGAAAAAGGCCTACTGGCCCAGCACCAATAATAACGACATCAGTTTCTAAACGTTTCATTTTCACCCTTTCAATGTATAAATACTTCTAGCTCTTACCCCTTATATAGCAGAAGATATAGCAGAAGCTATGCCAAACAAGCAAATATCATATTTTACAGTAAGTTAACTAAATCACCTTAGTTAAAAAAACAAAAACAATACAAATAGACATCAATAGTGATGTTAAATAGGCACAAAAATAAATATAATTAAAAGGGAAACGATAAATTAAAACATAAATTAAAACATAAATTAAAATATGAATTAAATCATTTTTGAGTAAATAACCAAATTATTATCTTCGGCCAATATCGGTTTTATATATGCGTCAAAAACCATGGCAATATTACGCAACAATAACTGCCCTGCTGTGGTCACGGCAATTTCTTCCATATTAAAAGTAATCAGTTTGTCTGCAACCATAGGAAATAATTCACTAATTTCATCCGCAAAATAGTCGAAAAAATTAATTTTATACTGTTTACTTAACGCAATAATATCAACCCTACTCTGGCACATTAATGTCTGAATAATATCTCTGCGAATGCAATCATCTTTATTTAAACGATAACCTCTATTTATCGCCAAACCGCCCTTATCAATGGCAGCAAAATATTCTTCTTCACTACTATAATTTTGAATAAAACAATCATTAACCCTACCAATCGAAGTCATCCCTAAACCGATTAAATCACTATCAGCATGGGTAGAATAACCTTGAAAATTGCGTTGCAGTGTACCGTTTTGTTTAGCCAGCGTTAATTCATCATCGGGTAAGGCAAAATGATCCATACCGATATAAATATAACCCGCAGCTTGCAAGTATTTTACCGTCATCTCAAAAATAGCTAATTTAGTGGCAGCATCAGGTAAGTCATCAGCGTTTAAAGAGCGTTGCGATCTTACTTTTTGTGGCATATGGGCATAACTATAAATAGATAACCTGTCCGGCATTTTTTGCAAAACAATGGCTAATGTTTTTTTAAAGCTGCTAACCGTTTGGCACGGTAAACCATAAATCAAGTCAACACTAATAGATTGATAACCAACTTTTCTTGCTAAATCAATAACCGCAAATGTTTGCTCAACGGACTGAATACGATTAACCGCTTTTTGAACTTTGGCATCAAAATCTTGTATGCCTAAACTAATGCGGTTAAAACCAAGCTGACGTAATAAAGGAATAGTACTTTCTCTAACGGCGCGCGGATCAATTTCAATAGAAAACTCTCTTTCATCTCGCGGTGCTAACGAAAAATTTTCTCTAATATGCATAAATAATTGTTCAAATTGCTGATCACTTAAAAAGGTTGGTGTACCACCACCGAAATGCAATTGATCAACAATACGATCCGCACTTAATAATTGTGCTTGTTGGCGCATTTCTTTGTATACTCTTTCTAAATAGGGAATAGAACGTTGATGTTTTTTAGTAATAATTTTAGCGCAAGCGCAATAAAAACATAATGATTGGCAAAATGGAATGTGAAAATATAACGACAAGGCTTTATTGCTTTGGTTACTTTTATCAAGCTCGCTTATATAAATTTCATTATCAACATCGCTATTAAATTGGATTGCTGTTGGATAAGAAGTATATCGAGGACCGTGACGATCATATTTTTTGATCATTTTAGTATCAAAATTTATAACATTATTCATAACTACTCATTTATTCGTTAAAATGAAGTCATAGAGCAATTATCACACCAAAACATAACCTATTGATATTAAGCAACATAATATCAACACTGATTATTCGACAACGCCACTAACGTTGTAAAAAAGACACGAACACTAGGTCAATTCAACATCAGTATTATTTACAAAAACACAAACAAACAACAAATACCTGTAAAAACAAAAACTTAACATTTTGGCTTACTCTTTGCTGTACACGGCTGGTGCGAACACATCAAAAAGGAGTCATGAATGACTGAAAAATTCACAAAAAGTATGGCAAGAAATATTTATTACGGTGGGAGTTTTTTCTTCCTCTTACTGCTATTTGGTTTAACACTCGATACCGTGCGACAACTCCCCAAAAGAGATCATCGAGAAAATATAACTGAGCAAGTTGCTCATGGCAAAACACTCTGGGAAAACAACAATTGTATTGGTTGTCATACTTTGATGGGTGAAGGCGCTTATTACGCACCCGAGCTTAGCAATGTTTTTGCCCGCCGTGGGGCGAGTAATGAAAAAGCATTCAAAGGCTATTTACGAGCGTGGATAAATGCCCAACCGCTAGCTATTCCTCATCGTCGTAAAATGCCGCAATTTAATTTAAGCAATGAAGAAATAGATGCACTTGCTGACTTCCTTATATGGACATCAAAAATTGACAATAACAATTGGCCACCAAACATCGAAGGTTAACTAAAAACAATGAAATTTAAATCTCAACTGGTTGCAAAACCCTATTTTATTTTTGCATTAACACTATTTGCAGGCCAAATTATTTTTGGTTTATTAATGGGCATGCAATATATCAATGGTGATGTTGGTTTTCCTAACATTCCTTTTAATGTTGCCCGCATGGTACATACTAACTTATTAATAATATGGATGTTATTTGGATTTATGGGCGCTAGTTATTATCTTATACCTGAAGAAACAGAAACCGAATTATACAGCCCACTCTTAGCAAAAATAACCTTTTGGGTTTTTGCTTTTGCTGCAGTAGCCACCATAGCAGGTTATTTATTAGTCCCTTATGCTGAGTTAGCTAAATTAACCCATAATGAATTACTACCGACCATGGGGCGCGAATTCCTTGAACAACCAACCATAACCAAAATTGGTATTGTGTTGGTTTGTTTGTCCTTTATTTTTAATATTGGTATGACCATATTAAAAGGTCGCAAAACCGTGATCAACATGGTGTTGATCACGGGATTAATTGGCTTGGCAGTATTTTTCTTATTCTCTTTTTATAATCCCAAAAACCTTGCGCTAGATAAGTTTTTCTGGTGGTTTGTTGTGCATATGTGGGTAGAAGGTGTTTGGGAATTAATTATGGGCGCACTATTAGCTTTTGTTTTAATTAAAGTTACCGGTGTAGATCGCGAGCATATTGAAAAATGGTTATACGTTATTATCGCCATGGCACTGATCTCGGGTTTAATTGGCATGGGTCACCACTTTTTCTTTATTGGTCCGCCTAAATATTGGTTATGGATGGGATCAGTATTTTCAGCCATTGAACCCGTACCTTTTTTTATGATGGTTCTTTTTGCTTTTAAAATGGTTAATGAACGTCGACGAGATCATGCCAACAAAATAGCGCTAACATGGGCAAAAGGTACCGCAGTGATGGCATTTTTAGGTGCTGGTGTTTGGGGGTTTTTACATACTCTAGCCCCCGTTAACTATTATACCCATGGCACACAAATAACGGCTGCACACGGACATTTAGCCTTCTTTGGTGCTTACGCTATGGTGATCATGTGCATTATTTCTTATGCCATGCCAATACTTAGAGGTCGCCCACAAGGTAACTCTGTTAAAGCACAAAAAGTAGAGCTGTTAAGCTTTTGGTTAATGTGCATCAGCATGGTAGGCATTACGTTAGCACTAACCGCCGCAGGTGCTTGGCAAGTAGCATTACAGCGATTACCAGAGTCGGGTGATGCATTAAGTTTCATGGCAACACAAGATAGATTAGTTTCATTTTATTGGGCAAGGTTGATCTTTGGCGTCATTTTCGCCTTAGGCCTAACTACTTATTTTG
>CAZVPC010000109.1:6075-9100 GCA_964629005.1 uncultured Pseudoalteromonadaceae bacterium
TCTATTACATTTAAGAGGAGTCTATGGAAGAAGTCGTAGGCAAACTATGGGATAAATGGCTAACACAGCAGGTATCAACTGATCATCTTAGCGCAAGTGTTCACTTAAATAGCATTCAAGCACAGCTGTTGATATTTTACCGCGCTTTAGGAGGAGAGCTAAGCAAAACGATTGAGGTTTGTGCAGCAAGAACACTGCGAGTAAAACGTACTACCTTGCAAAAAATTGCAGGTAGCCACCAGAAATTTTTTCTTAGTTGGCAAGATCAACGTAGCGTTCGGTTACCCGCAAATATTGCTGTTTTTTCAGAGAAAAATTTGAATGAAGCACTCTATTTTTGGTTAGTTGCACTGGCTGCTAAAATGCCAACGATGAATAATTGGTTCCAAGACAATCAAAATGCAACGATCCATTTGCTTGCTCAATATCCGGGATTAAAACAAAGCTACTTAAAATTAGCACAAGCATTTTTAGCTAACCGGCCAAAAATAAATACTTTGGCTGTTGCCGATCAACAAGCTGAAAAACAACTACAAAATGCGTTAACAATGTCCGCAGTAAAAAACGATTTTGTACATAATAAATACGAGGTATTTCCCGTTAGCCTGTGGCTTTATCCTCCACTGTTACATAGCCCAGTAAAAATGAATAGTGAGGATGAGCCAGCAAGTTCTGGTCAACGACAGGCAAGTGAAATTAAAGACATTGAGCAACGAAAGCAAGCTAACTATGTTGACGATGAAAGAAAAACAGATGGTTTACTTGTTTTTCAAGCAGAAGCCTTAAGCACATGGACAGAGCAAGTTAATTTAGATCGCTGCGAATCTGAAGATGATGATGACGATAACATTGATGAAATTGCCAAAGATCTAGACATTATTACTCTATCGAGACAGCGCAAAGCAAAAGCGGCACGCATTCGTTTCTCTCTTGATTTGCCTGCAGCAGAAAATGACGATTTACGCCTTGGTGATGGTATTGCATTACCCGAATGGGATTTTAAACAACAACGCCTTATTGCCAATCGTTGCCTGTTACAAACGATGTTAGCTGACGAGGTAAAGCCGCTGCCATTAGCATTACATTTGCAAAAAACTGTGCAAGAAACATTACCTTTTTTATCGGCTATTGGGCTTAGCCGTCAAAGCAAAAAAAGACAACCATCAGGTAATGAAATTGACCTAGACGCATGGTTAGATGATCGTAGCCAACCAATAAAAAATAGTAACAAACAAAACTACTTCATTAATAATCAATATAAATTGCGCGATGTAAGTTGTTTGATGTTGGCTGATTTATCACTTTCAACCGAGGCACATATAAATAATGAACTTAGAGTTATCGATATTATTCGCGATAGCCTGATTGTATTTGCGGAAGCGCTGGAGCAACTCAATGATGAATTTGCTATTTATGGCTTTTCATCGGTACGTAGTCAACATGTCCGTTTTCATATCCTTAAAAATTTCAAGATGCGCTACAACGATCATGTTAGAGGGCGACTCAACCGCATAGAACCAGGATATTATACTCGAATGGGCGCAGCTATTCGCCAATCGAGTCAGTTATTAAGCCAACAAGAAACAAGCCATAAAATACTGCTAATTATCACCGACGGTAGACCTAATGATCTTGATCGTTATGAAGGACGTTATGGTATAGAAGATACTCGCCAAGCCGTTATTGAAGCCAAATTATTAGGCTTAACGCCTCATTGCATCACTATAGATAAACAAGCACATGATTACTTACCTTATTTATTTGGCCACAACAGTTTTTCCATCATTAATAACGCAGAACAACTGCCTAAAATATTACCCAAAATTTATCTAAATCTAACCAAACATTAACCCTTAAATAGAGACAATTATGCGTAACCGCTGCTATTACCAAATACAAAACGATGAAGTAGAAATATTTAACTATTGTATCGAACATAACTTACCCGCAATGATCAAGGGGCCTACCGGTTGCGGTAAAACTCGCTTTGTAGAATACATGGCTCAACAGTTAAACCGAGAGGTGATCACTATTTCTTGCCATGACGATCTTAGTGCTGCCGATCTTATTGGTCGCCATTTAATTAGCGCAACAGGAACCTACTGGCAAGACGGGCCACTAACACGAGCAGTTAGAAATGGTGGTATTTGTTACTTAGATGAAATTATTGAAGCAAGAAAAGATACCACTGTCGTGCTACATTCTTTGTCTGATCACCGTCGAGAGCTTCATATTGAACGTACCGGAGAAACCATAAAAGCGCATCCCAATTTTATCTTGGTTGTGTCTTACAATCCATCTTATCAAAATATTATCAAAGGGTTGAAACCAAGTACCAGACAACGATTTGTCGGGTTAACATTTACTTACCCGAAAAAAACGCAAGAAATTGAAATTGTTAGCCATGAAGCAAATATTAATAGCGATACAGCCACAAAATTAGTCAATTTAGCTACCGCGATCAGAAGACTTGCAGATATTGATTTAAAAGCAGCAGTATCAACACGTTTATTAATTTATGCGGCAAAAATGATCAACAGTGGTTGTGACATTAAAAAAGCCTGCCTTCATTGCATTATTGAACCCTTAACTGATGAACCAGAGACCATACAAGCACTAGAGCGAGTCGTTTATGCCCACTTCTAGTTTTGTTTTAACATCATCAACCGCGCTCCCCATAACTACAAAGTCAAGAACGACTCAAACACCGGGATCAATTGCAACATGGATATTCATTTATGCTGAATTAACAGAATTTGGCTTTTTCTTTTTGGCTTTTTTAATTGCTAAAGTTTATTTTCCTAAGGAATTTAACCAAGGACCAAGTCAATTAAGTACGCTCACGGGGTTATTAAATACGTTAGTATTACTAACCAGTAGTTTTTTTGTTGCTCAAGCAACACGAGCAATGAAAAAAGGTAAGCAAAAGTTCACTATCCGATGGTTAATATTAACCATTATTGCAGGCTTAAGTTATTGCGCGATAAAAACATGGGAATATCACTTAAACGAAAAGTTAGGCATA
>CAZVPC010000110.1:0-9098 GCA_964629005.1 uncultured Pseudoalteromonadaceae bacterium
TTGCGTGCTCCGGGCGATTATGCCGAAATACAACCTAAAGACGGTGGCCAATATGGTTTGCGTTTGTCTTGGTATTTGGAAGGTCTTAATGATACTGAGTTAAGTGTTTACTATATGAATTACCATAGTCGTCGCCCCTTGTTTTCAGGTAAAACGGCCGATTTTACTTCTGCTTCTATCGCTAAAGATCTGAGCTATTTAGCACAAAATAACATCACCATGGATAATCTTTATAATAATTTGGGTGCTTTTTCGCAAGTTAAATTAGCTTACCCAGAAGATATTAAATTGTATGCCATGAGCTTTAATAGCTATATTGGTACCACGGCAATCGCAGGTGAAATTACTTATCGCCAGAATGAACCATTACAAATTGATGATGTTGAATTGTTATTTGCTGCCATGCCGCAGCAATTAGCCAATGCGGGTATACGTCCTGATTTAGACGGTATTTCACAAATGCCGGTATTTGGTTCAGGTGTGCAAGCGGATGGTTTTATTTTATCTGATACAGTTCAGGCGCAAATGACGTTAACACAGTTATTTGGTCCTACATTTGGTGCAGATCAGTTTACTGGCCTTTTTGAGATTGGTGGTGTTAATATTAATGACATGCCTGATCCTAATGTTTTACGATTGAACAGCCCCGGTAATGCAAGAAGTGGTGGTTTCCCGATTAAAAATGGTTTAGAGCTCGGTGTGCAAAATGGTTTAGAAACTAATCCTTTCCCTGATGCATTTTCATGGGGCTACCGTGTTCTTGCGATACTTGAATATGATAATGTGTTTGCTGGTGTGAATGTATTACCTCGTTTGGTTTATTCTGAAGATGTTTCCGGTACTACACCTGATCCATTGTTTTTATTTGTGGAGGGAAGAAAGTCGCTAGCGATTGGGGTTAATTTTGATTATCAAAGTCGATGGTCTGCCAACTTTACTTATAATTCATTTTGGGGAGGGGTCGGCAGTGCTAATGCGCTTTCTGATCGCGATTATATTTCCTTCAACATCAAGTATTCAATTTAAGAGGGGCTTTCGATGTTAAACAAATCAATAAAAAAAATAACGCTACTATCAATGGCTGTATCGCTTGCGGTTGTTAGTGGTATTGCTATGGCCAAAGTTAGCCCCGAACAAGCGGCTAAACTTGGTAAAGAACTAACTCCACTAGGAGCTGTTCGTGCAGGAAATGCGGATGGTTCTATTCCTGCGTGGACTGGTGGTATTACTAAACCACCTGCTGGTTATAAAGTCGGTGATCATCACCAAGACCCATTTCCAAACGATAAAATACAATACACAGTTACGGCGAGCAATGTCTCAAAGTACAAAGCGATATTGACTCCGGGACAAGTAAAGTTATTTAAAACTTACCCTGATACTTATAAAATGAACGTTTATCAAACGAGACGTTCAGCCTCTTTTCCTGATTATGTTTATAAGGCAATTAAGGTTAATGCGACTCGTGCGGAATTAATTGAAGGTGGTAATGGTTTAAAAAATGCTGCTGTCGGCATTCCTTTTCCTATTCCAGCTAATGGTTTACAAGCGATTTGGAATCATATTGTTCGTTATCGTGGTGTAGCAGTGGTTCGTCAAGGTGGACAAGCGGCACCGACAAAATCAGGGGATTATACTTTTATCGGTTTTGATGACCGTTTGATACTTCCTTATGATGTTAAAGGTGCCTCACCGAAAACATTGTCAGAAACGAATATTTTATTTAAGTTTAAGCAAAAAGTAACTGAGCCAGCACGTTTAGCCGGTACTGCCTTACTTGTTTATGAAACCATGGATCAAATCAAAACTCCACGTCAAGCTTGGACTTATAATACCGGTCAGCGTCGAGTGCGTCGTGCTCCTAATGTAGCCTATGATGCACCGGGTACAGCGTCAGATGGTTTAAGAACAACAGATGACTTTGATATGTATAACGGTGCACCCAATCGTTATAACTGGACGCTTAAAGGTAAACAAGAATTATTGATCCCGTATAATGATTACCGTTTACATAGTGACAAAGTAAAATATAAAGATATATTACAACCAGGGCATATTAATCCTGATTTAGTGCGCTATGAAAAACATCGTGTTTGGGTGGTTGAGGCTAATCTTAAACCTGATACACGTCATGTTTACAAAAAACGGGTTTTCTATATCGATGAAGACAGTTGGCAGATTGCGGTGACTGATATTTATGATAACCGTGATGAACTTTATCGCGTAGGGGTTGCTCATGGTCTAAACTATTATGAAGTACCTACACAATGGTCGACATTAGAAGTATTTCACGATTTACAATCGCGCCGTTATATTGCACTTGGTTTAGATAATGAAGCTAAAATGTATGATTTTTCGGTAAAATTAAAAAGTAAAGACTTCACTCCGTCCGCATTGAGACGAGAAGGGCGTAGATAAATTCTATCGTTTAATAAACGGCTGACAACATAGTCAGCCGTTTTTATATACATGGATGTATGTATGTCGTGATCACATGGATGTGAAAGAACGACGATATGGATGTATGTCAGGTTTTTGGTTCCATACCAAACCTAAGTACCTACGTCCGTGTAGGCAATGTCGTGATCACATGGCAGCTCATAGGCATCCGTGCCTGTGCTGCATTAGTGCATCCATGCACGTTGATGTTAAGACGATATCACGGATGTATAACTCGTTCCCACGCAGAGCGTAGGAACTAGGGTAATTTATTTTTGTTAAAAACTTGTTATATGAAATAATTGCTTTGTCTGTTTAGTTCTTTCATATAATTAGTATTAATAATCAAAATGTTAACTGCTATTGTTGGTTAACTTTTTATTACATATATGTGCACTTTATTTAGGTAAAATAACTTTTTTATGTTTGTAGGAAATAGTTGGATTTTGAAAAATTAACTTTTATTAGTTTTCACTTTTCACTTTTCACTTTTCGGCTTAACGACTAAAATTATAAGATGTTTTTTTTTACTGAAACAATTTATATCACTATGCTTTTTTATTAATTAGGTTTTATATATGAGACGATTTTCTTATTCCTTTCTCTTAGCTTGCCTTTTATCTTTAACTTCGTCGGTTAATTTTGTGCTCGCTGATAACATTAGCCAAAATGCTTCTGAGTTAGAGCACCTAGCAAGTAGATCATTATTATTAGATATTGTGTCCTTAGCCAATAAACGCTTAATTGCGGTTGGCGCTCATGGCAATATTTTAACTTCTGATGATGCTATCCATTGGCAACAATCAAGGGTACCGATCCAATCTACTTTAACGGGTATTTATTTTATTAATAATAAACAAGGTTGGGTTGTTGGTCACGATGCTAGCATTTTGCATACTAATGATGCGGGTGTAACTTGGCAAGTTCAGCAATATTTACCTCAAAAAGAAAAACCTTTATTAGACATAATCTTTAAAAATGAACTACAAGGTATTGCGGTTGGGGCTTATGGAATGTTTTATCGCACTCATGATGGCGGTAAAACGTGGCAAAGCGAGTTCCATCAAGAGTTTTTAACTGCCGATGATGTAGATTATATTGCTGAACTTAAGGCTGAAGATGAAGTTGCCTATTTGGATGAAATTTCGAGTATTTTACCGCATTTTAATCGCATTATTCAAAAAGGTGAGTCACTTTATTTGGTGGGCGAGATTGGTTTGATTGCTAAAAGCGATGACTTTGGTGTGCATTGGCAAAAATTTGGTGAAATTTATCAAGGGTCATTTTTTGATATTGTTCGTACTCAGCAAGATAATTTAATTGTCGCAGGTTTGCGCGGCAATGTTTTTCGTCGTTTGAAAAATAGTTCGTCTTGGTCATCTGTTGCCACTCATACGTCAGCTTTATTGAATTCGATTATTTTAACCGATGATGATCGGATCATCGTGTTGGGTAATAATGGCGTTATGCTGGTAAGTGATAATGACGGTAAATCATATCAATTAGAAGTACAAAGCGACGGCAAAGCTCTGATCGCTGGTGTTTGGTTTAATCATCAGGTTGTTGCTGTTTCTGATGTTGGCATTAAAATAATTAAAGTGAAATAGAAATGAGTGTAGATTCGTTAATTAATCGTATAGAAAAAGGTCTTTTTCGTCATAGAATATTTGTTTTAGTGATCTTTTTACTCGCAACAATTGGCTTGTTGTATCAAGCGACCCAAATCAAATTAGATGCGGCATTTACTAAAAACATTCCTTTAAATCATACTTATATGAAAACTTATTTGAAGCATCAGAAAAATTTTGGTGGTGCTAATAATATTTTGATCTCAGTGTGTGATACTAAAAATGATATATTTAATGCTGATTTTTTTGCTGCTTTAAAAGGTGTTCATGATCAACTGTTTTTCATTCCTGGTGTTGATCGAATTCAAGTAAATTCCTTGTTTTCACCGAGTACCCGTTTTGTTGAAGTTGTTGAAGATGGTTTTGCTGGTGGCCCTGTTATTCCTGCTGATTTTAAACCGACCAAGCAAGGTTTAGCCGTTGTTAAAGCGAATATAGAAAAAGCTGGTATTGTTGGACGCATGGTTTCTGATAATTATAAATGTGCCATGGTTAAAACATCATTAATGGAAATCAATCCTGATACAGGAAAAAAATTAGATACTTTAAAAATTGCAGATCAATTAGAACAAGAAATTCGACAAAAATTTGAACATGGTAATATAAGCATTCAGATCATTGGTTTTGCAAAAATGGTGGGAGATGTTGCTGAGGGTGCTAAAGGTGTGGTTGCCTTTTTTGGGCTGGCTATTGCGATAACCGCAGTGATGGTATTTTTCTTTTGTCATTCAATAACCTTAACTATTCTTCCTATTGTTTGTTCATTAATTGCGGTTATTTGGCAAATGGGGATGTTATCGGTACTTGGTTTCGGACTTGATCCGATGTCGATTTTAGTCCCCTTTTTGATTTTTGCCATTGGTGTTAGTCATGGTGTGCAAATGATTAATTCAATAAGCAAACAAGTTGCGACGGGACATACGGCTAAAGAAGCTGCGCAAGCTAGTTTTAAGGCCTTGTTAATTCCAGGGGGAATTGCATTATTATCAGATACGGTTGGCTTTTTAACTTTATTAGCAATCGATATTGGTATTATTAGAGAATTAGCTATAACCGCTTCTTTAGGGGTTGCAATCGTTATTTTAACCAATTTGATACTTTTACCCATATTAGTTTCATTTGTTCGTTTTAAAGCGGTTGAGGTTAAAGAACAAGCAAAAACTAATTATGAGCATGAACATGAGTTTGGTATTTGGCGTTTTATGTCAACTTTTGCGACTAAAAAACCGGCGATCATTATTTTATCAATAACGGCCGCATTGTATCTTTTTGGTTTTCAATATTCACAGCAGATGAAAATTGGTGAGTTACATGCGGGTGCTCCTGCGTTAAAAGAGTCGTCACGCTATAATCAAGACACTTTTGCGATCACCGATAATTATGAAATTAGTGTTGATTATATGTCGGTTATTGTGGAAACCTTTGCTGATTCTTGTACTTATTATAAAACGCTTGATATTATTGATAAGTTTCAATGGCGTATGGAAAATGTACCGGGCGTTCAATCAGCGGTAAGTCTTGCTTCTATTGCTAAAATAGTTAATGCCGGTTACAACGAAGGAAATCCAAAGTGGCGAGTATTATCACGCAATCAGCAAACTTTGGTGCAATCAATAGCTCGAATACCAACCACCAGTGGTTTATTAAATAGTGATTGTAGTGTTATGCCGGTTATTTTGTTCTTAAAAGATCATAAGGCTGAAACCATTGATCGTGTTGTTGCCGCAGTCAAAAAATCAGCGCAAGAATTTGGTAATGACAAAATTCATTTTAAACTGGCTTCTGGTCCTGTTGGCGTAATGGCTGCAACGAATGAAGCGGTTGCTGCGGCGCAAATTCCGATGATGATTTATGTGTATGTTGCGGTAATATTGTTGTGTTTGGTGAGTTTCAAAAGTATTCGCGCTACTATTTCGGTAGTTTTACCTTTGTATGTGGTGTCAACATTGGCGCAAGCGTTGATGACCTTTTTAGATATTGGCTTAACGGTTTCAACTTTGCCGGTTATTGCCTTAGGCGTTGGTATTGGTGTTGATTATGGTATTTATATATTATCAACAATGAATTCGCGTTTAAAAAATGGTGAGAGTATTCAATCTGCCTATTTAGCTGGTTTAAGAGAACGGGGTAGTGCGGTTTTGATCACGGGGTGTACGTTAGCTATTGGTGTTTCAACATGGTTTTTCTCAGATCTGAAATTTCAGATTGATATGGGGATTTTGCTCACTTTCATGTTTTTAGTGAATATGCTTGCGGCAGTCATTGTTTTACCCGCAATTGCTACATTTTTATGGCCAAATAAAAAAGAATAATTATGCATTGTTCAATATTGGTGCTTTTTGTATGTTGATACAACAGGTTATACGAAGTAATTAGTAATTAAAAATGGTCGAAAGGCCATTTTTAATTTAGGCAAACTGAATAAATTCCTCTTTTGATGCTTGATTTGGTGATCGTATTTGTAATCAGATCAAAAAAACACTCGCAATACCTTAAAATTCTTAATAAAATCTTATTAGATAGTCTATTCTATTAAATTATACTATTTTGATTGATGTTCACAGGTCAATGAATATCCTATCAATTTAGTGTTACAACATAATAATTATTAATCTCGTTTTACCAAAAGGAAAACGGCATGGCGTTCGCAGACGGTTTACCCTCAGTTATTTTAAAAAATGTAGCAAAACTTATACAACAAAAAGTACCCGAAGATATTGCTCCCGTGGTCTCTAAATTCTCAGATTTACTTTATAGTAATCTTTCAGCATTAGACTTAGCTAGTCGAAATGATAGTGACTTATATGGGGCGACGTTAAGTTTGTGGAGTTCGCTCAATGAGCATAAAGATGATACCCCCGTTATTCATGTGTTTAATCCTACGGTAAGTAAAAATGGCTGGAGATCAGGTCATACTATTATTGAAGTGATCGTTAAAGATATGCCATTTTTAGTGGATTCTATTCGAATTGCTTTAAAACGCGTTGGCTTATCTCCCCATCTAATGATCAATTGTCCAATAAAAATAGTTCGTGATAAAAATTTACAAATTTCTAATTTAGCCTCTGCGGTTGACTCGAACATAAAAGCCACTTCAGAAGAAACTATTTTTTTCATTGAAATAGATCGTCAATCGACACAAGCTGAGCTAGATTTGATCAAAAATAAATTATTTTCTGTAGTGAAAGATATTTCATTGACGGTAAATGATTGGCAACCCATGTTGGCACGCTTGAAGACGATTGTTGCCGAAGTTAAAAAAGCTAAATTACCGGGTAGTCCAAGCGATAAAAAAGATACGGTAGATTTTCTTTCTTGGGTTGCTAACAACAACTTTACTATTATGGGCTATCGTTCGTATGATGTAAAAGCGGTGAAAGGTGATATTGATTTAGAAGCGAATGTTGGTTCAAGTTTAGGATTGATGAAAAATTCTAAGGGCACCAAGAGTCGGTTGATTTCTAGTTTAAGTGAGTCTGGACGTGAAATGGCTCTGGGTAAAAATCATCTAATTTTAACTAAAACTAATTCTCGCTCAAGAGTTCATCGACCTGCTCATCTTGATTATATTGGTGTTAAACGCTTTGATGAACAAGGTAATGTTATTGGTGAAGAACGTTTTGTGGGGCTATTTGGCTCTGCTTATTATACCAATAGTGCATTAGATTTACCGTTGATAAAATCTAAAGTATTGGCGGTTTGTGGCTCCTCTGGGTTTGCAAAAGGCACTCATGCTTATAAAACCTTGATCAATATTTTGGAAACCTATCCAAGAGATGAAATATTACAATCATCGGTACCAGAATTGTTGCACAATGTTATGGGTATTTTACAAATGCAAGAACGTGACTATTCTGGTTTGTTCGTTCGTCGGGATGCCTTTGATCGTTTTTACTCTTGCATGGTTTATGTACCTCGTGAACGCTATAACACTCGTTTGCGTATTGAAACGCAAACCTTATTACAAGAAGCTTTTGGTAGTGATCAAAATATTGAATTTACCACTTTCTTCTCTGAATCCGTACAAGCGAGAACACATTACATTGTTCGCGTAAAGTCAACAAAAGCAGATATTGATGTGAAAGAAATTGAAAAGAATTTGAATGAAGCCGCGCGAAATTGGGATGACAAATTACTCACTGCGCTTGGTGCAAATCATGGTGAAGCTGATGCTAAAGCACTGAGTAAAAAATATGCAAATTTTCCACAGTCTTATAAAGATGAAGTTTTGCCCGGCTCAGCGATTGTTGATATTGAAAAACTAGAAAAAATTGATGCAAATAACGACTTAGAAATGCTTTTCTATCAACCATTGGAAGAAAATGCAGCGAGCCGTTTCGTTAAATTGAAATTATTTCACAAAGGTGACCCTATTCACCTCTCATTAGTCTTGCCAATGTTAGAAAATTTTGGTTTGCGTGTTATCGGTGAAAGTCCCTATGAAATAAAAATACCTAATGGTGAAACATGTTGGATATTAGATTTTTCGATGCTATTAACGGGTACAGCAGATTTTGATTTATATAGTGTTCAAGCGCTATTTCAAGATGCTTTTGCACAGGTTTGGCATGGTGAACTTGAAGATGATGGCTTTAATCGCTTAATTTTAGGCGCGGGTTTGAATGGTCGAGAAGTCTCTATTTTACGTGCCTATTCAAAATATAAACGTCAAATTGGTGGTACTTTTAGTCAATTTTATGTTGAAGATACCTTTAGCCGCTATCCTAATATTGCCGAGTTATTAATTGAATTATTTAATTTACGTTTTGATCCTAGCATCAAAAGAAATGAGAAGGTTATTAATGGCATTGTTGCTAGTATAGAAGACTCGTTGGATACTGTTGCTAACTTAGATGATGATCGTATTATTCGACGTTTTATGGAAATTATTAATGCCACCTTAAGAACCAATTTTTTCCAAAAAAATGCTGCGAACGGCGATAAATCCTATATTTCCTTTAAAATTGCCTCGTCAAAAATGACTGAAATACCTCAACCAGTGCCTAAATTTGAAATATTTGTGTATTCGCC
>CAZVPC010000111.1:0-8815 GCA_964629005.1 uncultured Pseudoalteromonadaceae bacterium
CACCTAATATTCTACTTTTAACTGTCACGGTAATTAAATATATTAGCTGCCGTTTCAGTGGGTGCGAATATTAATAGATATAAAAAATATGTCAAACAATTTTTTAGCTTTAATGACTGTTTGGTGAGATTTCAGCCAACAAGGTATGTTTTTAAGCAACTTTAATTAACTTTTTACCAATAAATATTAAAGTTAATTAAATTTAGTCTAAAAAAAAGCCGACAATCGTCGGCTTTATCCGTGACTAAAAGTTAGAAATTACCTGACTTTTCACCACTCTCTTTTTCTGCTTGAATACGCATGTAAATTTCTTCACGATGCACAGATATTTCTTTTGGGGCATTCACGCCAATGCGTACTTGATTGCCCTTAACTCCTAGAACAGTGACAGTTACATCATCACCAATCATCAACGTTTCACCAACTCGACGTGTTAGTATTAACATGCTTTATTCCTTTTCCTTTTACAGTTGAAGTTGAAATCCACTAAATTTTTACAGACACTTTATATCTACTAAGCTAGGCGTAAATATAAAGTTAGCTTAATTGACAACAAAAAACACGAAATAAACCTATTTCTCCAGTTTTTTATTTTAACTAAACTGATACATTTAAATTAAAAGCGTTATGCAAGGCATGAACACCCTTTTCTAAATCTACTTCATTGATTATAACAGAAATATGTATTTCTGAGCTAGAAATCAAATATAAGTCAATATTTTTTTCTGTTAATGCCATAAAAAACTGACTGATCACATCGGTATGTGACTTGATACCAATGCCAACGGCTGAAAGTTTAGCAACTTTGTTATTAACTTGCACAGTTGCCAAGCTGCATTTTTTTGTAATAAATTGTAGCGCCGTTAGCGTTTTTTGCTGATTTTCATGATGAATAGTAAATTTTAGCGATAAAAGCTGATTTTCTTGTCTTGTTTGATTGATCATATCAACTTCTATTCCAATATCCGCTAACACCTTAAAAACAGCCGTAATATCAGTGGCTGATACAATATTGACCATAGTCACTAATACCTCTTTTTGATGATGTACAATACTCGCAACAGGTCTATTTTGATTTGATATTTCACTAGTGTTATTCATCACTTTAGTCCCTACCCCTGAATTAAAACTGTTTAATACTCGAATCGTTAAATTATGTCTCATCGCATATTCAACAGCCCGATTTTGTAAAACTTTTGCTCCTAGACTAGCCATCACTAACATTTCATCAAAAGAAATTTGTTTAAGCTTTTGCGCTTTTGGCTCTATTCGGGGATCGGCACTATAAATACCATCAACATCCGTAAAAATTTGGCATTCGCGCGCTTTTAGTGCCGCAGCAATCGCCACCGCAGAGGTATCTGAGCCACCACGTCCTAAAGTAGTAATGTTACGTTCACTGTCAACGCCTTGAAATCCAGCGACTAAAACAACTTGTTCCTGCTCTAACGATTGCTCAAGACGTTTACTGTCTATCGATTGAATACGCGCACGACCAAAATGATTATCGGTATAAATACCGACTTGATGTGCTAATAAAGAAATGGCGGAATAGCCTCGTTGGATCAAAGCAATAGCAAGTAAGGCAATACTCGCTTGCTCGCCCGTAGACAGCAGCATGTCAAGCTCTCGACTGGCGGGTTGTTTATCTAACGAATGAGCTAAAGCCAACAAGCGATTAGTTTCACCCGACATTGCGGAAAGTACAGCAACCACTTGATGACCTTGTTGGCGGGTACTAATTATGTTTTCAGCAACGGCTTCAATACGGTTGAGGGAGCCAACCGAAGTTCCCCCGTATTTTTGAATAATAATCGCCATTAAAGACGTTCAGTTAACCAAGCTTCAATCGTTGCTAAAGCTGGGACAATATTTTCGGGTTGACTACCGCCCGCTTGCGCCATATCAGCACGACCACCACCTTTGCCACCAACCTGTTGTGCGACCATGTTGACCAATTCACCCGCTTTGACTTTTCCAACCAAGTCTTTAGTAACGCCCGCAATAAGTCCTACTTTGCCATCATTAGCCGTTGCTAACACAATAATGCCCGACTGAATTTTAGTTTTTAATTCATCAACCATACCACGCAACGCCTTAGATTCAACGCCTTCTAAGTTAGCAATAAGCGTTTTGATACCCTTAATTTCGAATGCTTGGCTTAGTAACTCTGATCCTGCTTGTGCAGCAAGTTTTTGTTTTAACGCGGCCACCTCTTTTTCTAGGCTTTTATTACGAGTAAGTAACTGCTCTACTTTATCTACCACCCCAACAACGTCTGATTTGACCTTACTGGCAATATTGCTTAACAAGCCTGATTGTTGTTCAATAAAATCAATCGCCCCTTGCCCCGATACAGCTTCAATACGCCTAACTCCCGCAGCAATACCCGACTCTGAAACTAGTTTAATTAAACCAATATCACCAGTTCTATTAACATGCACGCCACCACATAATTCAATAGAAGCACTACCTAAGGTAACCACCCGTACTTCATCGTCATACTTTTCACCAAATAATGCCATCGCGCCTTGCTCTTTAGCAGCATCAATCGGCATTAATTCGGTATTACGTTGATGATTATTACGAATTTCTAAATTAACCATACGCTCTATTTGTTGTAACTCGTCAGCAGTAACCGCTTCGAAATGAGAAAAATCAAAACGCAATTTGTCCGCATCAACTAACGAGCCTTTTTGATTAACATGTTCACCTAATATTTTTCGTAACGCAGCATGTAATAAATGCGTAGCCGTATGGTTTTTAATGATCGCTTGACGACGTTCTATATTAATTTGTGCAGTAACCCGCGCATTTATTTGTATGGTGTTTTTGGCCATACCTTGATGAGCAAAAGCATGTCCTAATTTAGTAGTATTTTGTACCATAAAACACATTTCATTATTGATAACTAAATGACCGCTGTCACCCGTTTGACCGCCAGATTCGGCATAAAATGGCGTGTTATCTAAAATTACAATGCCCTGTTCGCCATCATTTAGTTTGGCAACTGACTTTCCCGTTTCAGCATTAAATAATTCGACCACCGTCGCAGAATAAGTATTATTGGTATAACCTTTAAAATGAGTTTTATGATCAGATTTTAATTGCTCATTATAATCAGTACCAAATTGACTCGCTTTTTGCGCGCGTTCACGTTGCAATCCCATAGCAACATCAAAACCATTGTGATCAATATTCAGTTGCCGTTCACGAGCAATATCTGCTGTTAAATCAGCAGGAAAACCATAGGTATCGTAAAGTTTAAAAACATCTTCGCCGCTAATGGTATCCCCTTGTAAATTACTAAGAATATCTTCAAGTAAATTCATACCACGATCGAGAGTGCGACCAAATTGCTCTTCTTCAATACGCAATAATTTTTCAATAATGGCTTGCTGTTGAACAAGCTCAGGATACGCCTCACCCATTTGGGTAATTAATGATGACACTAATTTATGGAAAAAGTGTCCTTTGGCTTCCAATTTATGACCATGACGAATAGCGCGACGAATAATACGACGTAATACATAACCACGCCCTTCATTAGATGGCACCACCCCGTCAACAATTAAAAAGCTACAAGAACGAATGTGATCGCTAATAACCCGCAATGATTTGTGTTCTAAATCATTACACTGCAACAACTGAGCGGTGTCGCTGATCAACGCTTTAAAAATATCAATGTCGTAATTGCTATGTACATTTTGCATGATGGCTGCGATACGCTCAAGCCCCATGCCCGTGTCAATAGACGGATTAGGTAAGGGTTCCATCACACCGTTTGCTTGACGGTTATATTGCATAAAGACAATATTCCATATTTCAATGTAACGGTCACCATCTTCATCAGGTGTTCCTGGAGGTCCACCAAAAATGTCTTCGCCGTGATCATAAAATATTTCAGAGCAAGGACCACAAGGCCCAGTGTCACCCATTGACCAAAAATTATCTTTTGCGCCAATGCGTGAAACACGAGCTGGGTTTACACCCACTTTTTCTATCCAAATTTTCTCGGCTTCAGGATCTTCTTCAAAAACAGTGACCCACAATTTTTCTTTTGGTAGTTTTAAAACGTCTGTTAAAAATTGCCATGCAAAGAAAATAGCTTCTTCTTTAAAATAATCACCAAAACTAAAATTTCCCATCATTTCAAAAAAAGTATGATGACGTGCTGTGTAACCTACGTTTTCTAGATCATTATGTTTACCGCCAGCACGAACACAACGTTGTGCCGACGTAGCCCGGGTATAACTACGTTGATCAGCACCTAGAAATACGTCTTTAAATGGCACCATACCTGCGTTTGTAAATAATAAAGTGGCATCGTTACCAGGTACTAAAGAACCACTTTTAACTATTTGATGTTGCTGTGAAGCAAAGAAATCTAAAAATGCCTGACGTACTTCGGCGGTTGTTTTGATCATGGGTTATCCAGTTTTTTTTAAAATTTTAGGCGGGGTTTTAACCGCACGTTTTTCGGGGATAAATCCCCTCCTACAAAAACAAATACAAATACATTGTCGGCATGGTTTTAACCGCTAATCGTTATCCTGACGAAATTCAGGATCTACTCAGCACTATGTCCATCGTCAATCAATGCGGTTATCTGCTCTAATGAAAAGCCCCTACTTTGCATAAAACGTATACGTTTCGCTTTATCTTTTTTATCTTTTATACTTGTTTCACCAAAGCGCTTATTATACGCAAGCTCAGCTTTAAGATACCAATCAATTTGCTGATTTTTACCTTCTTGGTAAATAATATTGGCACAAACACCTTTTTGTAATAACGCTTGTTCAATATAAAACCAACCATAACCTTTGTTAACTCGACTACGAATTATGCTCTGCGCATAGCGTTGATCACTTTGATAATTATTATCTTTTAAATGCGTCAGTACCTGCTCAATATCTGCAAGTGAAAAACCTTTCGCCTGTAACTTATCAATTAACTCTTTTTGCGAATGTTCACGATAAGACAAATAATTAATTGCAGCACATAATGGTTCATTTTTCAAAGGCTTACCAAATAAAATAAAGTTGATTTTCATTAAGTAAATATTCTACCTAACTTTTAGTTAAACCCGAAGCTTTTGAAACAGATAAGATAACTTTTTACTTTCAAGCAATAATCACGCAATATACCATTAGTTAACTATAAATATTGATAGCAATTGCCCAAATTAGCTACCTAAAACAAAAATAAGCACAGGGATCTGTATGAAGGAAAAACTAAAAAAAATTGCCCAATTGATATTTTTGGCTACTTTTATGCTAGTTTTGCAAGCTTGTGGTGGCTCTGGTAGTAGCGGTCAAAATTTTTCAATTTCAACCAATATCACCAGTATTAATTTAAGTAATGAAATTTTTCAAGAATCAACTAAAACCATTAAAGTAGAAGTTAACTTTAAAGGCAAAGGATTATTAGTTGGTTTTGCGCCCGATACCCAACCTGCTGCTTGGTTAAATTACCGAACTAGTGGCGTTACTGAAACCTCGGCAACTTTATATATTGATGTCGTTAACGCGCAATTTCTTCCTCCTAATACCTATAAAACCATACTTAGACTATCAACGGGTGATGCTACAGGCCCTAAATTAGTTAATGTTGATATCGATATTTCTTTATTGGTTTGGCAATTGAGTTTAGACAAAACGTTACTCAGTTTTAACGACACTTTTGGCGTTCAATCAATCCCCAGTCAAACTTTTGCTATTACCAGTGACGCCAATCAATGGCAAGCTAGTACCGATGTTGATTGGCTAAGCTTAGATGTTAGCGAAGGAACTGGCGGTGCAACCATTACCGTAACGCCTGATATTAGTCAATTTACCCAAGCAGGTTTGAGTCAAGCCAATGTTATTTTGACAGAAAAAATATCAGGCGATAAGAAAATATTACCCGTTGAATTAGGTTTAGATAATGTTTATTTATATGCTGACAAAGCTAGCATTGCCTTTAGTTCAACGCCGAACATTGATGCCACACAAAGCATTATAACCATAGGCAGCAACAATCCCAAAGGGTTTAACTGGCAAGCTCAAAGCAGCGCAGAATGGTTAACACTAACGCCCATTGACGGTACTGATCAACTCAAAATTACTGCTGACGCCAGTTTAATTACAGACAATGAACTAAGCATGGCTGATATTATTATTAGCCCAAAAGCAGATCCTGAAAACCCAACGGCTGAAAGTCCAATTATAAATGAAACCGTTAAAGTTAGTTTATACAAAAGTGATTTAATCGCTAAAACACAAGCGATTAAAGCAATAACGGCTAACACCAATGCCATGGTTATTGCACCTTTACAACCTTATGTTTATATTGGTGTTGGTAATGAACTGCGCATTTATCATCAATATAGCGCCGAACTAATTAGCAGCACGGTAATTGCTCCAGAAAACACCCTGTTGGAGCAATTTGTTATTCACCCGCAAGGGCATTTATTAATTGCTAAAGCAGCAGAAAATATTCTCGACGCTAACGGTGACGTAAGCGAAGTGATAGTGCATCGCTACAAAATTAACTTAGACGATCTCTCTTTTAGTGAGATTGCAGCGCCAACTATTCAGTTTGAACCCGTACAATTTGTTCGTTTTGCCGGTCGTTATTTTATTGTCACGCAAATTTTAGAATATGCCGATGAAAACCTAACTCAATTAGCACTTGATGGGGCCAATGCCTTTTTTGCACGGGCTATTGATACCGCCCCAATTGCACAAAGTTTATTTGCCTTTGACGCCAGCAGTAAAAGTTTTAAACGTTACACTGCCAAAATAAATGATTTTACCACAGAGAAAATATCAACCACATTAACTCACGAATATATCCCTGAAAACTTAGGTGAAACCGATACCATCAGAGATTTTATTGTGACCAGTGATGAAAAAAATATTTATGCTTATAGCCCTACAAGTGAATGGATCAGTTTTGATGGCACTGATTTTATCGATCATGGTTTATTAGAAACCAATCCAGACGTTGTTACTCTCGCCATTGAGAAAAGCAGCAATAGCCGTCCTCATTATGTGCGTTTTGATCCCAGCCAAGGCTTTATTGTTAATGTTTATGACGAGCAACAAAAATTATCAGCAACGATACCAACAGGGGGTAGTCAACCCACGAGCATAAAAATATCGGCTGACGACCAACGGTTGATCATTAATGCCAGCGGTGCTGAAACCATTGAAATGATCAATCTACAACAATTTAATACCTCAACTAATCAACTTAACTTCAATACCACCTTAGGTAATACTACGGTAGCCAGCCAAAATATTACTTTATCGGGTATTAGCCCTGATTGGCAAGCAACTAGCAACGTATCTTGGTTAGTTTTAAGTCAAGACAATAGTGGTGAGCAACCTAGCTTAACTGTAAATATTGATCCCAGTTCAATTACCACTTGGGGATTATTAACGGGCACTATCACAATCTATGATCCTGCCAGTGGTACTTCTACCGTGATCACCGTAAAACTTGCTGTTGATGAAGTGCGTTTATCAAGCAACTACCCAGCACTTGCATTTAATAGTTTAGCCACACAGCAAACATTAACGCATACAGTTGATATATTAACTAACCGTGACTCAGTTATCGCTTGGCAAGCAAACAGCAATGTTAACTGGTTAACCTTAACCGCGGATGCCGTTAATAACCAATTAACGGTAACCGTTGATCCCAGCAAAGTAACGAGCAATGGCATAAGTTATGCCGAAATAACAATATCGCCAGTTAATAGCGACGCTGCTCTTGGTGGAACAATAAATGTTAGTATTAATAAAGCAGATAATGATGCAACAAATGTAACTATTAGCAATGTTACCCCTAATACTGATGGTAGTGTACTTGATCCATTACGACCTTTTATTTATCTAGCCATTGGCGATAGTATTAAGATTTATAATATTATCTCGGGCGATTTAATCACAACAATAAATTCACCGCTTGCGGGTGTTGATCTCAGTAATCTAGTTATTTACCCTGATGGCAGTTTATTATTAATGTCAAATAAAGAAACTGTGGTTGATGATCAAGGGGTAAGCAGTACTATTGTTCATCATTATCAAATGGACTTAAACACGCAAACGATAATAGAAATTGACAATGCGGCAATCACTATTGAGTTTAGACCGCTAATGGTGCAAATGATCGCAGGCAAACCGGTCGTAATTACACAAACACTAGAATTTGCCGATACCCACTTAGTACGCCAGTCTTGGGATCAAGCAAACGCGTATTTTGCCGCAACTATTGCAGCACCCGCGAGTAAAGATACTTTTATGGTATTCAAAAATGCAACTAATTCTCTTGAACAATACCAATTAACTTATAATGCGTTTGCTGAGCAAACGGTGAACGCTGAGTTAATCAACAGTTATACCAATAGTGCTTTTACAAGCGGTATATCGGCATTAGCCCTAAGCAAAGACAATAAAAACATTTATACCATTAACAACAACACGGAGTGGAGTACATTTGACGGTAGCAATTTTACTGACCAAGGTTTACTCGATAATGGAGTCAACATCTCTGCTTTTAATGTAACCACTGACAGTAGCGATAACAGTTACTTTTATCGCTTTGACCCAACACAAGGTTTTGTTTTAACCACGTACGACAATAAGCAAAATATGCTGTCTACACAACCATTAAGCTCTGGTTCTGCACAAAGCTACTTAGCACCAGATTACCAACGAGTATTGAGCTATAATACTAGTACAGCAACTTTTACTATATTGTCAATTAATTAAAACTCTGTTGGAGCTTATTTTCGGGGATTAATTCCCGCCTACAAAAGATATTTACA
>CAZVPC010000112.1:0-8807 GCA_964629005.1 uncultured Pseudoalteromonadaceae bacterium
AATAGTTAACTTCCATCACTTGTCGATGCACCGAAAGTTGTGTTTCTCGGGCAATACTTCGTTGCGACAAGCCGCCATTGTTAATGAGAATATCAATAGTGCCTAACTCGGCTATAATGGGTTTTAGCTGCTTAGCAAGCTGCTCTGGCTGAGCTAAATCAAGCACCACAACATGATGCTGATCACTATTAGGTAATTGTTGTTTCAGTGCGTTAAGTTTATCTTCACTACGTGCCGACAAGATCAATTTAGCACCACAAGCAGCCAAAGCAATAGCTAAACCAGCACCAATACCCGAAGAAGCACCCGTGATCCAAATTGTTTTATTGTTAACTTCCATTACTTTTCCTCTATTTATTCGCTTGCTGGTTTTTAAATATTAAGGCACAATTTTGACCACCAAAGGCAAATGAATTTGACATCGCATAATTAAACTCAAAGGAGATCGGTCTATTGATCACATAATCAAGATCACAGTTAGGATCTAATTGGCGATAATTTCGCGTTGGTGGTAATTGTTGCTGATTCATGCCAACAATGGTTGCAATACTTTCAAGTGCGGCTCCTGCACCTAATACATGACCATGAATAGATTTAGTCGACGACACTTTTAAAAATTGAGCATGATCTTGAAAGGTTTGCCGGATCGCCTGAGTTTCAGTGCTATCATTTTGCATGGTGCCTGAACCATGTGCATTAATATATTGAATTAATTCAGCCTTTATGTCGGCATCAATTAATGCAGCAGTCATTGCCGATTGCGCGCCGCTAGCTAAAGGTTGAACAAGATTATGAGCATCAGAGCTCATACCAACACCTAACAATTCTGCATAGATAGTTGCCGATCTGCGTTGTGCATGTGCAAGTGTTTCTAAAATTAAAGTTGCCGCACCTTCACCAATAACTAAACCACTACGGTCTGCCGAAAACGGTCGACAGGTATCGCTAGATAATACTCGAAGGCCTTCCCATGCTCTAAAATTTCCGGCGGTAATACATGCCTCAGCACCCCCTGCAATAGCTACATCAACAATATTGCTGCGCAACATTAAACACGCCATTGCCAATGCATGACCTGATGATGAACATGCCGAAGAAGTGGCAAACGATGGCCCAGTAATACCGTATTTCATTGATATTTGGCTACTTGCTGAACTTGGCAATAATTTAGGCACAGTAAATGGGTGAGGTCGTTTTTTTCCTTGCTGGTAAAACTGTTGGTAAGCTTGTTCAGTGGTTTTTTGTCCACCGATACTAGTACCGTAAACGACTGCAATACGCGCAGCTATTTCGGTATTAAAATCGAGTTCAGCATCTTTAATTGCTTCATCGGTAGCCAATAAAGCAAATTGGCTATAGCGGTCTAGTTGCTTTAATTGTGTTTTAGTAAAATAATCTTGCGGCTGATAATTTTTGACTTCCGCGGCAATTTTAGTGGCAAAATCATCCGTATCAAATAAGGTTATTGGGGCAATATTTTGACAATCACCCGCTTGTTGAGCAAATAAGCTCTGCGTAAAAGCATCGACATTATTGCCCGCCGCAGAAATACAACCCAACCCAGTAACCACAATACGTTGATTCATGTTTTTTGTGCACAAAGTTTTACCACTAAAGTGGTAACATCATCAACATGTTGCAAAGAAAACCCTTGAGCCTTTAATTCTGCATCATCAGGAATACTAATATCAAATAGTTCTTCAATATCAAATATTATTTCAACCAAAGATAACGAATCAACTCCAATACTTTCAAGTGTATCAGTCGTCGACAACTGCGTTAAATCTGCGTCAGTATATTCGCTAAGTATCTTTAAAATTTGTGCTTTAATCTTTTCCATGAGCATTCCTTTTAACGGTTGAACGCAAACAAGATAACAATATATATCCAGAAAACACCAAACAGATTATCATAAATAAATAAGGGCTTTGTTGATAAATACTTTTATTGCTAAGACGAACAACTTGAGTGATTGAAAACCCTGACTTAAACGGGGCAATAATAGATGCTGGGATAATTTTACCGCGAACATCAACAATGGCACTATCACCATTGTTAGTGACTCTTATTAGCGGTATTCGATATTCAACCGCACGAAATAAAGCTAGCGCAAAATGTACTTTTCTACCAGCCGTAGCACCAAACCACGCATCATCAACCGTATTCACTAACAGTTGTCCACCTTGGTTAACACTCTGCCCCACCAAACCAGTAAATACTGCTTCATAACAGATAAGCGGTACTAACTTAATCGTTTCGTCACCCGTTTTCAGTGATAACAACGAGAGTTGCTGCCCCGCCTGATACCTTGGCGCAAAAGGGAATAATGTTCTTAAAAAAGGAAGTTGCTGTTCAAACGGTAAGTACTCACCAAAGGGCAATAACACTTGTTTATGGTACTGCTGAATTTGTTCGCTATTTTGTACCAGTTCAATACTATTATAATAATCATGCTGCTCCGACAATTGATCACCAGCAAAATCGATACTGGTGATCAGTGTCGCTTGATTGTTGCGTGCACGCTCAAATAACAATTGATCAAATGAATATTTTTTATACGAAATAGGCATCGGTATTTCAGGTAAAACAATAAGATCGATTTGCGCGGTATTCGCTACCTTTTTTAATAAATCGATTAACTGTTGATGATGTTTTTGCCAATCAGCACGAGTTCGCCAGCGGGTAGGAAAGTTAGGTTGTACCATCGCCACAGTTAAACTAGCATCGTTTTTTACGTTAAGCTGTTGCGATAACTGCGCCATGGTTATACTCCCATAGCCCCAATTTACCGACCAAATAACCACTGCTAATAACAAGAACTGTCGGCTTTTGCTTGCATTTGTTCGAAATGAGACAACCGCCGCCGCAAGTAAAAAATTAACCCAATGGATCACAAAAAAAACCAGCGCCACCCCACCAATCGCAGCTAATTGAATTTGTTCCGGATATAAATAAAGTGCATGAGCAAGATTTCCTGGTAACAAATGAGGAATAAAATTAACCAGAGAGGTAATAATTAATGTTGATTTAATTGTTCCTGAAAAAGACGTCCCCCATTTATATCGGCAATGAAACCATGCTGCAATACCATAAGGTAATGCTGAAAATACACAAAACAGAAACACAAAAGGGATCACAATATTATATTGGCTGTGGGTTATTTTAGCCAATCCCTCCACAACCCACCAAATACTAACCATCCAACCGAGTGTCGCCGCCAACAACGCTAATAAAAAAGCAGGGCGACCTGTTTGCTTATTTAATGCAACCATGATCGGTACAAGTGCAAGCCACGCGAAATAACCGTACCCACCACTTGGAAACGCCAAATAAAATAAAGCAACGGTTAGAATTAATAAGAACAAATCTTTGAATGAATTCATTTTACCCAAATGAATAAAGCAAGATAAAACCGTTCACTTTTTACTCTGACGACAAAAAAAACTGATCACAAGAACAAGCAATACATTGAGTAACGGATGCAAAAACGGTACCGTTGCACCAGAGCCACTAGCCCCAGCACCGCCGCCGCCAGCTTCTGCAACAAAAGAGTAAAATAATAATAGGTAAAACCAATAAAATTTATTCAATGACATTATAATTATTTTTTTTAACCTTCCAAAAAACCATTTGAAAAATAAATATTGCACTCATAAAGTTAAGCACCTGCCAAAAATACAAGTGAAAAAACTCAAAATTATTGATCGGTTGTTTTATTAAATAAAACAAATGTGCAATTCTAAGACTGTTTTCTAATTGGATCAAGAATGTTAATAGCAACGCCATCAACAATTTATTACGCCAAGGCATTAATAATGAAAATGTACCTGCAATGAGTGTCGCTAGTAAGGTCAAACCCGTGCAAGCTTGATCAACGACAATAAACCGACGCGAAATACTATGCATTAAAACATTATTTTCAACTAGCCATTGCGACGAATACAAATTATAAAAAAAAGCAGCCGATAAAGCCTGAGCATGTTGCAGTGCATTGGCAAATACAGGTATCGCTTGGATTTGCCAAACAACAACTTGTAAAATTAAACTCCATAATAAAAAGTGTAAGAAAAAATACCGACTCGATAAATATGAGCAGTGCCTTAAACTTGAACTTTTTTGGGAAGAATGCATGATCACTGTTAACAAAAACCGCTTTTGTTATGACTTAGCTGCGCGAGAAACATACTCACCAGAGCGTGTATCAACTTTAATGCGCTCACCAATTTGCACAAATAAAGGCACTCGAACTACAGCTCCGGTATTCAATGTTGCTGGTTTTCCGCCTGTTCCCGCAGTATCGCCTTTCAAGCCAGGATCAGTTTCAGTGACTTCCAACTCAACAAAATTGGGTGGTGTTACAATAATTGGTGTACCATTCCATTGGGTGATAGTGCAAAGGTTACCCTCAACCAACCATTTTTCATTATCGGCAATCGCTTTTCTATCCGCCGAAATTTGCTCAAAGGTTTCATTATTCATAAAATACCAAAATTCACCATCAGCATATAAATAAGCTAATTCACTATCCATCACATCAGCACCCTCGACACTTTCGCCTGATTTGAAGGTTTTTTCTAACACTTTACCAGAAATAAGTTTACGAATTCTAACCCGATTAAACGCTTGCCCTTTACCCGGTTTAACAATTTCGTTGTCAAGAATGTTGCAAGGTTCGCCGTCAAGCATTATTTTAAGCCCGGCTTTAAATTGATTTGTACTGAAATTAGCCATAATGATTATCTTTTATTAACTCTGAGATTGAAAATTGAAAATACAATTGCCGCAGATAATAACCCATATTACCGAGAATTTGCAGATTTCTTGGCAAAAAGAATTAGCTAATGTTGTCACTGATCCAAAACAGTTATTGCATCTGCTTAATATTGATGTAAATGATTATCAACAACATTTTAAAGCACGACAACTTTTTCCTGTGCGCGTGCCGCATCCTTTTATTAGACAAATGAAACCAGGTGACTTTAATGATCCTTTATTAAAGCAAGTTATGCCATTAAGTGCTGAATTTGTCGCTACCGATGGATTTAGTCATGATCCCTTAAAAGAACACGATACCGTTGCCATGGGCTTATTACATAAATATCGCCATCGAGTATTAATGATTGTAAAGTCTGGTTGTGCGATAAATTGTCGCTATTGCTTTCGTCGCCATTTTCCTTATCAAGATAACAGTCCTAATAAACAGCGTTGGCAGGCAGCACTTAATTACATTAGCGAGCACACAGAAATAAACGAAGTTATTTTTAGTGGCGGAGATCCACTAATGGCAAACGATGAACATTTAGCTTGGCTGGTTAAACAGCTTGAAAACATTCCCCATTTACAGCGTTTACGCTTCCATACTCGATTACCTATAGTGATCCCTCAACGCATCACCAGTAATTTTGTTGATCTATTAAAAAATACCCGCTTAAAGCTTACCATTGTGCTACATGTTAATCATGCTAATGAACTAAGTGAACAGTTAAAAATAGCCTTAGAACCGTTAAGAATAGCGCGGATCCCGTTGTTTAACCAAAGTGTTTTATTAAAAGGCATTAATGATAATGTGGATGTTTTAAGCAAACTTAGTGAAAATTTATTTGATCTCGGTATTCAACCTTATTACCTACATTTACTCGATCATGTACAAGGTGCTGCTCACTTCGATATTAACGAGCAATCAGCAATTAAATTATATAAAAAGTTAATGACTCGTTTATCTGGATTTTTATTACCTAAATTAGTGCGTGAAATTGCTGGTGAAGCTAACAAAACACCAATAAACTTGTCATAATAGCAGCGATTTTATTTATCTTAACAATTATTATGACTGAAAACCTAAACCAACAATTAATCGAAAACATTTCTCAAATATTAAAACGTTCACTAACAGCGGATGCCACTTTAGTCGATTTACGCAATAAAAATAAAGCCGCTTTTAAATCGGTATTTAGCAAAGATGCAGGCTTTAATTGCAGCGCAGATACCTTTCAACCTTATGTTGAAGAAATTGCTGATGATTTATTAAACTGGCAAAAGCACCGAGAGCAAACACTTTTAATAAATTTAGTAAAAAAAATTGAACAATTATTTACCGTATTAGCTAATTTTGAACAAACGAATTCATTAACCGTGCATTAGGCTAAAATTGATAAATCGCTGATAGCCACAAGGATCTACCCGGTTGTGGGGATAATGAGTTACTAAAACCTAAACTACGCTTAGTAAAGTCATTTCCAGAATCCGCTTTACCTGTACCCGGTGCAAATACTAGACGATTAAATATATTCAGTGCTTTTAAAGACAGTTGCCAAGACATAAATTGATAAGTGATCGCACTATCAAATATAACTCTCGAACCAAGCTCTATACCCTGAATACTTAACGGATTTCTTGAATACAACGAGGTTCTACTTAAAAAATTAGCTTTGATATTAACGTTCAACTGTTCCCCTAAAGGAAGGTTAACTAAAAAATTAATTTTGTGAGGTGAAACATCGCCTAAGGTTACCTCTTGAAGTATCCATTTTTTTTGTTGGTGATCGTAGCTTTGATCGCTTTCAGCCGCCGTATAAGTATAAAACAAATGCCCCGTAATATTTTGTTGTCCGGTCAGCATATTAGGGTATTCAAAACGACCTCGATACTCTACCCCCCAAATATCCCGATTAGCATCATTAAGGGCATCTTCTCGAATAACATTATTGTACTTAGCCTTATAAAGAGAAATATCATGCAACCAATGTTCAGTTTTATGCATGACAATAAATTCAATATTTTTGGTTTGCTCTGATTTTAAATTAGGATTTGCTTTGCGGCCTGACCAGCCACCGTACAACTGCTTTGCTGGCGGTTCCTGATAGGCTTCACCATAAACAAGTTTTATTGCTGACTCGTTATTATTAAATTTATAAATAGCAGAAACACGCGGATTAACGGCGGATCCCCAAATTTGATTCCGGTCATAACGAACACCAAAATTTAAACGCCATGGATAGGCATCATAAATAAGGGAACCATAAACACCGGTATCGTTAAAATAAACACGGTCGTCATCAGGCACTTCTGTTAACGGTTTTGCAAAGAAATCATAGCTAGCATCACTACTATGAAAAACCCCAGCACCAAAACCGTAAGGACCCAGATCAGTAACGGGAGTGGTAGAGCTAAACGCCTTCCAATAACCTGGAATATCGTAAGCTTTGGTTAAGTCACTACGTTTAAATCGCCAACCGGCTAAAAATCTAAATTTTTTGTTATATTGATAATCTATATCTTGAGTTGCTTCAGCAGCATTATTTGATGAGTTCCAATTAGTAAAACTCACAAAAGAATAAGCAGACATTCCATCACGCCAATCAGTAGTTGCTTCAGCCCAATTGCCCCAAGTACGATTTTCTCGATAATTAACCTCGCTCTGAATATTTAGTTTCTCGTTAACCTGCCAGTTATGTTCAATAAAATATTGGTTAGAAGAACGTTGCCAATCAGCGTTAGCTTGTCCTTTATCCGCAGCAAAGTTAGTTCCATAACCTTCATCTATCTGCCATTGACTAAAACCAATCTTAAAATTTTTATATTGCGCATTGGCAAATAGTCCCCAATCATTAGTTTTATCGGCATATTTTCCAAATTTAATGCCATCATTACTCAAATTAAGAATAGGTCCCCAAATTTTTTCACTACTATAAAGATCATTAGACAGAAAGCCCCAACGAGAGGACAAATCTTCTTCGTCACTACTAAATAAACGACCACTAATATTGTAACTAAAGTCACCATAATGCCCTCGGGCAGATAATTCACCACCTTGGGAATTCCAACTACCTAACTCTGCTTTGGCAATAAGTTCATTTTTACCATTGCTGAGTTCAGCTCCTTTTTTAGTAATAATATTAATAACCCCTGAAAAGGCATTAGGACCGTATTTAACTGAGGCTGGACCGTAAAGTACTTCAATACGGCTGATCATCGAAATGGGGTATTGTCGGCTCATGACTACTTGCTGACTCCACAAATGATTTCTACCCGACCATCAATCATAAACAGCGTACGGGTAGTAAAGGGAGTACGGTAACCTCGTTGATAAGCGACGCTGCTTACTGAAGCGCCATTATTAACAACATCAAAACCGGGTAAATCGACTAAAATTTCAGTCAAATTATTATAACCACGCTGAATAATTTGGCTTTGAGAAATAACCAACATTGCCGCAGGGGCATCAATTAATGATTCTTCAATACCATTACTACTTACTACTTTCGTATGTAGTAATTGTTCAAGTGACAAAGATAATATATCGTCATTAGCCATATCGTCTGCATAAGCAGAGACATTAATTATTAACAAAATAAAAAGTCTAAAAAAAGTTCTAATAAGCATGTACGAAACATTGTCTTGATTTATTTTCAGTTTAGTTGAAAAAAAAGTGAATAGACAGGTCTGATGATAACATTACATTAACTATTTGATTTTAAACATCACATAAAAAATGGCTTTAAATTCAATAATTTTAACATCGGTATTGAAATTATTTCCGATTTAGATGTTTGTTTAATTACCAAAGTGGTATACTCGCGCGCAAATTTTTGCAAATTGATTTACATTAAAACAGAGAAACCACAAATGGCAGACTTAGCTAAATACAGAAACATTGGTATTTTCGCGCACGTTGATGCGGGTAAAACCACGACTACAGAACGTATCTTAAAACTTACTGGTAAAATTCATAAAACCGGTGAAGTTCATGATGGAGAGTCTACGACTGATTTCATGGAACAAGAGGCTGAGCGCGGTATTACTATCCA
>CAZVPC010000113.1:0-8779 GCA_964629005.1 uncultured Pseudoalteromonadaceae bacterium
CCGATGGTAGTGTGGGAGTTCCCATGTGAGAGTAGGACATCGCTAGACACCCATTTAGAGAAGCCGTTATCGAAAGATAACGGCTTTTTGCTGTATAATAGCGCTTAAATAACTAATTTATTCAAGATAATGACCTTTAATTCTACTTTAGATTGGCAGACTGCAAAGCAACGTGCACTCGTTTTACAAAAAATACGAAGTTTCTTTCTTGAAAAGAATATTATTGAAGTCGAGACTCCAATACTTAGTCAAGGTACGGTAACTGATGTTTATTTAGAGCCATTGACATGCAGTTATGACTTTTTAAAAAAGGACAATCATTCCCAGCAGCTTTATCTGCAAACATCGCCTGAATTTGCAATGAAACGATTGCTTGCTAGTGGTTTTGGTGACATTTACCAAATTTGCAAAGCGTTTCGGCATGAAGAGCAAGGTCAATATCACAATCCTGAATTTACTATTTTAGAATGGTATCGGTTAGGTTTTGATCATTTACAGTTGATGAGGGAAGTTGGTGAGTTATTAACATTAATTTTAGCTTGTGAAAAACCATTAAAAATCACTTATCAGCAAATTTTTATGGATCATGTGGCAGTTGACCCTTTATCTGCATCATCTGCAGATTTACTTAATGTATTAAAAAAGCACGAAAAATTAAGTGATTGGTTGGTGAATGATAAAGATCGAAACGTACTGTTACAGGTGATTCTTTCTGAAATAATAGAGCCACATATAGGAAATGATCGACCTTGGTTTATTTACAATTTCCCAAGTTCACAAGCTTCGCTGGCTAAAATTTCGCCACAAGATCATAGGGTAGCCGAACGTTTTGAGTGTTATTTTAAAGGGGTTGAATTGGTCAATGGCTTTCATGAGTTAACAAATGCTAAAACGCATTTAGAACGTTTTAAACAAGACAACTTACAAAGAAAGCATAAGGGTTTAGTAGAAAAACCGATCGATAATAACTTTATCACCGCTTTAGAATCGGGCTTGCCAAACTGTGCTGGAGTTGCGTTAGGAATTGATCGCTTGATCATGCTTGCTTGTAAGGCAAATAGAATTGAAGAAGTGATCAGTTTTCCAATTAATACTGCATAAATAAATGTAAATTATGTAATGTTATACTGTAACGTCTGTGATACTATAACATTATATTTAGGTAACTTGTTTTTTTGATTAATATGTTAGACAAAATTGGTATTTCAGCAGCGTCCTTGTGTGCACTTCATTGCATTCTTTTGCCAATATTATTACCCGCGTTACCTCTGTTGGGCTTGAGCTTCTTGGCGGATGATCGTTGGGAACATGCCTTTTTAATTGTTTCGGCAATTATTGGTTGTGTGGCATTATTTTCTGGATTTAAACAATACCATAGAAAGCTTTATCCACTTTATTTGTTGATCTTAGGTATTGCTATTTATTGGCAGAAACATGATTTTTCTGTTGATGTTCAACCTTATATTATTCTTTTAGGTGCCTCATTGATCGCAATAGCTCATTTTATTAACATAAAATTATGTAAAAGTTGCACTCAATGTGCAAGTTCGCAATGTCAGAGTAAGCAGCAATCTGAATTACCTTAATCCTATGACAGGTTAATTGAAATCTAGCTCTTTAAGTTTTCTTGTTAAGGTATTCCGTCCCCATCCTAATTTTTTTGCTGCTTCTTGTTTATGACCGTGGGTGAATGTTAAAGCACGTTCTAACATTATTTTTTCAAAAATAGCATTTGCATCATTTAATATATCTGTTTTCCCTTGCATTAATTGTTCATCGACCCAAACCGCTAACTGTTTTTGCCAGGTATTTTCATTGGTTAAGCTATTAGTTGTTGCTCTGTGCTCTTTAAGTTCACTAGGCAAGTCTTCTACTAGTATTTCTTTACCGCTGGCCATTACGGTTAAATATCGACAGATATTCTCAAGCTGCCTTACATTACCGGGCCAACGACATTTTTGTAAGAATTTTAATGCTTTTTTATCTAAAGTTTTTGGTGCAACGGATAATTCAGCAGCGGCAAGTTGAAGAAAGTGCCGAGTTAACTGTTCAATGTCTTCCTGACGTTCACGAAGGCTAGGCAAGTGTACTCGAATAACATTTAAACGATGAAATAGATCTTCTCGAAAATCACCAGAAGCGACTCGTTTCTCAAGGTTTTGATGAGTCGCAGCAATAATTCTAACATTGACTTGTACTGGTGTATGCCCGCCTACACGATAAAATTGACCATCAGCGAGCACTCTCAATAGTCTAGTTTGTACCTCAAGGGGCATGTCACCAATTTCGTCGAGAAATAATGTTCCTTCGTGAGCTTGCTCAAATCGCCCGTGACGAATAGCATTGGCACCGGTAAAAGCCCCTTTTTCATGACCAAAAAGTTCAGATTCAATTAAATCTTTTGGAATGGCGGCCATGTTTAATGGAATAAATGGTGCGTTTGAACGAGGGCTATGCATGTGCAAAGCATGAGCAACTAATTCTTTACCTGTGCCTGATTCACCATTAATAAGCACACTAATGCTGGATCGAGATAAACGACCAATGGTGCGAAAAACCTCTTGCATTGCCGGAGCTTCGCCGATGATCCCTACAGGAGCAGGGAGGTCACTGATATGAGTTTTTTTTGCTATTTGCTCCTGAGCATGAGTTAAAGCACGTTTTGTAATTGTTAAAGCATCGTCAATATCGAACGGCTTTGGTAAATATTCAAAAGCGCCACCTTGGTATGCATTAACGGCGCTATCAAGATCAGAATGTGCGGTCATAATAATGATAGGAATGTCAGGGAATTGTTTATTTAACTTACCTAAAAGTGTAATGCCATTTATGCCGGGCATCTTAATGTCTGAAATAATAACCGCGGGTTGGGCGTGTACTAAAGCGTCTAATAAACGATCAGCATTATTAAACGAAGCGGCACTAATATTTGCACTAGAAAAGGCTTTTTCTAAGACCCAACGGATTGAATTGTCGTCATCAACAATCCAGACTTGCTCTGTATTCATGGCTGCTTCTCTGTTACTAAGGGTAATAAAATAATAAATTCAGTACGACCAGGACCGCTTTTACAAGATAGTTTACCTTGATGCTGATTGATCAAAGTTTGCGAAATAGATAAGCCTAAGCCAGTACCATTGTCTCGGCCTGAAACCATTGGATAAAACAATGTATCTTGAAGTTTGAGCGGGATGCCAGGACCATCATCAATAATGCTTATTTGTACGGACAGTTTTACTAACTTTCCATTGATGGTTTGATTGGTGCCAATTCGAGTTTTAAATATGATTTGACCGTTAAGATTAACGACTTGTATCGCGTTATTAACAATATTTAAAATAGCCTGTTGAATTTTGTCTTGGTCAAACTCTATTTCTGGAATCGACGGGTCGTAATCTCTAATAATTCGAATTTTCTTAACATTGCTGCACTGGGTTAATTGGTAAATTTTCTCAAGCACTTGATGGATGTTATGCGAGGCCATTTTTGGTAATTGGTTAGGACCGAGTAAACGATCGACAAGGTTTGTTAATCTATCGGCCTGATCGATGATCATGCTAGTATATTCTTGCTGCTCAGGGGTGATTTCTCTTGATAAAAGTTGAGCAGCACCACGTAACCCCCCAAGTGGGTTTTTTATTTCGTGGGCTAAACCTTTAATCAAATCTTGAGCTGCTTCCCATTGGTGCAATTGAAATGTTTCAGCACTAATTTGTTTTAATTGGTCAACCTGTTTTAGCTCTAACAAAATGTGTGCAGCTTGATCTAATTCAATGGAAGATACTGTAATTTCAACAGTGATCGGGGTGTGCTCAGACAGACTCAGCACCACATCGTTATCAGTAAATTCTTGTCCAGTTGCTAAAATTTCTAATAATCGTGTATTGTTAATTGAATCATTAAAAAAAACTTCATCAAAGCTAAACCCTTTTAATTTTTTATAACTACGTAGTAATAATGCTTCCGCAGCAGGATTTGCGTACTGAATAATTAAATTGCTGTTGAGTATTACCACCGAGCTAACAAGGTGTGTGACAAGCTGATACTGGAATTTTAGTTTTTCAGTCGGTAAATCTGGGCTATTGTACATCATAAAACCTTGTTGCACTGCAATGGTGCAGCTTTGAATTCAAGTGTAATGAATTAACCTAGATTCTGCAGTTGGGCGCGAAGTAAGAGTGTAGCTATCTGATTTGATTAGCGTAATGAAAAATTGCGGTATCACCTTATTGGTGATGAGTCATTTTTCCATATAGCTAAGTGAATCAAGGAGCTGCGCTATTATCCGTGTCTCGATTGCGGATTCTAGGATTAAGTATCTATCTGCACAGTTTTCCCCTAATTAGGCTTTATTTTTGATATACGAAACAAATAGAATGTTGTTACTTTAGATGTAGCAATAACCTTGCCTAAGTTATTTAAAAGTATCATTTTGATTTGATGTTCGCCTCGGTCGACATTTTGTAAAATAAATACTGGCTTAGAGCGAGGTTTTTGGTATTTTTTACCATCCAAGTAAAGCTGAATTTTTTGATCTGTTTTTAATGTAGGTTGAATTTCTCCCGCAATGTATACTGATCCGGTATTATCTCGAATAGAAGCTTCTTGATCAGGGTTGATTATTTTTATTTGATATTTTTCAATATTTTTTTGTGGGGTTCTATCCAGTATTGAAGTGTCTATAGGTGATGAAATATTGTTTTTTGGGATGACTATTATCTCTTTCGCACCAAGTTTAGGGGTGTCGCTAAACACTAATTCACCTTTTTCATTACGCCAAGTATAGATTTTTGTTGCCTCAGCGAAAAGTTGAGTTGATATGATTATAAATAAGAGCGCTGTTGCAAAAATTTTCATCGACATTGACCATTAAAACTTATTGCCTTAGAGTTGCTCTTAATTTATCCAACTTATTGAAAAAATACCACTAAAAAAGCCCACCTTGGTGAGCTTTTTTAACTTAACGCATATTACACGCTGTAATACATCTCAAACTCAACAGGGTGAGTGGTTGAATTTAGTTTTTCCACTTCATCGCGTTTAAGCGCAATGTATGCGGCAATCATATCGCTGTCCATAACGCTCCCAGCCGTTAAAAAGTCTTTATCTGCTTCTAATGCGTTTAATGCTTCTTCTAACGATGCAGCAACCTGTGGTATTTCGGCGGCTTCCTCTGCGGGTAAGTCGTATAAGTCTTTATCCATAGCATCACCCGGATGAATTTTATTTTTAATACCGTCAAGGCCAGCCATTAACATTGCGGTAAAGGCTAGATAAGGGTTTGCGGTTGGATCAGGAAAGCGTACTTCAATACGCATAGCTTTAGGGCTTGGTACCATAGGAATACGAATAGATGCTGAACGGTTACGAGCTGAATAAGCAAGCATTACGGGAGCTTCAAAACCCGGTACAAGACGTTTGTACGAATTGGTCGAGGCATTTGTAAAGGCATTAAGTGCTTTAGCATGTTTGATAATGCCGCCAACATAATAAAGTGCTAGTTCAGACAAACCACCGTATTTATCGCCAGAGAACAAGTTAACGCCATCTTTGGCTAAAGATTGATGTACATGCATACCCGTGCCATTATCACCAACTAAGGGCTTAGGCATAAAAGTAGCTGTTTTACCGTAGGCGTGCGCAACATTATGAACAACATATTTATAAATTTGAACTTCATCAGCTTTTAATACCATAGTATTAAAACGACAAGCAATTTCGTTTTGACCAGCCGTTGCTACTTCGTGATGGTGTGCTTCAACCACCAAGCCCATATCTTCCATAACCAAGCACATAGCTGAACGTAAGTCTTGCGATGAGTCGACCGGAGCAACAGGAAAATACCCACCTTTAACGCCAGGACGATGACCCGTATTACCACCTTCGTAGCTGGTATCTGAATTCCAAGCGGCTTCTTTATCATCAACTGAATACATAGCGCCATTCATACCGGCACTGAATTTTACATCATCAAAAACAAAAAATTCTGGTTCAGGGCCAATTAAAACAGTGTCAGCAATACCCGTGCTACGCATGTACTCTTCAGCGCGTTTAGCTACTGAACGTGGATCTCGGCTATAACCTTGCATCGTTGTCGGTTCAACAATATCACAACGAATATTTAAGGTAACTTCCTCGGTAAAAGGGTCAAGTACGGCGGTGGCTGCATCTGGCATTAATACCATGTCTGACTCGTTAATACCTTTCCAACCAGCGATTGAGGAACCATCAAACATCTTACCGTCTTCAAAAAAGTCTTCATCTACTTGGTGGTGTGGGAGTGATACATGCTGTTCTTTGCCTTTAGAGTCGGTAAAACGAAGATCAACAAATTTTACATCATGCTCTTTAATTAAATCGAATACTGCTTGTGACATTGGGTGTCTCCAGTGTGATTGAGTTCGGTTAAAAATAATGTTTAACAATTGGGTAAATCTAATGGTTCAGTTTAAAGCTAAATTCGTGCCAAGAGAAAAATCTCTTGTTTTTAGTGAGTTACTATAAAACAAAACATTTGGCTGCACCACATTGATCATGGGTTGCACTATTTTGATGCAAAGATAGTGTTCATTGATAGTACTAAATATTGTAATAATAGATCTTAGCTAAAAAATTTATAACATGCATTAAAAATTCAGTAATAAAGTTAGTATGTCAAATATTGAGTAGAATAAAAATTAAACAAAAAAGGTCAATACAGGATTAAGCTTTTAGATTATAATATGCCACCGAATATGGCCGCGCTATTGGATTTTCCTGAAGATAAGGTAAAACCCCCCCGTAGATCTGGCTTATCCATAGACTAATTAATAGATAAAACTAAATGATAAAACCAATTGAAATCAGCAAATTAAGAAATATTGCTATCATAGCTCACGTTGACCATGGTAAAACAACCTTGGTCGATAAGTTACTTGATCAATCGGGCACTTTAGATGCGCGTACGGGTCATGATGATCGTGTAATGGACTCTAATGATATTGAAAAAGAGCGTGGTATTACCATTTTAGCTAAAAATACCGCGATTAATTGGGGTGAGTATCGCGTTAATATCGTCGATACTCCCGGTCATGCTGATTTTGGTGGAGAAGTAGAACGTGTTATGTCAATGGTTGATTCAGTATTGTTAATTGTTGATGCGCAAGAAGGGCCAATGCCACAAACGCGTTTTGTAACACAAAAAGCGTTTGCTCAAGGTTTAAAACCGATCGTTGTGATCAACAAAATTGACAAACCCGGCTCTCGCCCTGATTGGGTTATGGATCAAATATTTGATTTGTTTGACAATTTGGGTGCTACCGATGAACAGTTAGATTTTAAGGTGGTTTATGCATCAGCACTAAATGGCTGGGCCTCACTTGACGATGGTGTTATCGGCAAGGATATGACCGCATTATTTGATACCATTATCAGTGAGGTGCCAATGCCTGTTGCTGATCTTGATGGTTCATTTCAAATGCAAATTTCACAATTAGACTATAGCTCTTATCTTGGTGTTATCGGAGTTGGTCGTATTACTCGTGGTACGGTAAAACCGAATCAGCAAGTGACGATTGAAGGCGCTAATGGTCATTTACACAATGGAAAAGTAGGTAAAGTATTTGGTTATTTAGGCTTAGATCGCAATGAAGTATCTGTGGGTCAAGCAGGTGATATTATTGCGGTTACTGGTTTAGGTGAGCTAAAAATTTCAGATACGATTTGTTGTCCGAGTGAAGTGGAAGCACTACCAGCATTATCAGTAGATGAACCGACTGTCACCATGACTTTTCAGGTAAATACCTCACCATTTTGTGGTAAAGAAGGCAAATATGTAACCTCACGTAATATTAAAGAGCGTTTAGAAAAAGAGTTAATTCATAATGTTGCACTTCGAGTCGAAGAAACCGATGATCCGGATAAATTTAAAGTATCGGGTCGTGGCGAATTACACTTAGGCATTTTAATCGAGAATATGCGCCGTGAAAACTACGAATTAGCGGTTTCTCGTCCTGAAGTTATCATTCGTGAAATTGATGGTGAGATCCAAGAACCTTATGAAACGGTGACTATTGATGTGGAAGAACAACATCAAGGCGCTATTATGGATCGCATGGGTATTCGTAAAGCAGAATTAACCGACATGGCCCCTGATGGTACTGGCCGTATTCGTATGGACTTTATTATGCCAAGCCGTGGTTTAATTGGTTTTCAAACTGAATTTATGACACTAACTTCTGGTAGCGGTTTGATTTATCATACCTTTTTTGAATATGGACCACATAAAGGTGGTGAAATAGGTCAACGAAAAAATGGGGTGTTAATCGCTAATGCGACCGGTAAGGCATTAACGAACGCGATATTTAATTTACAATCTCGTGGTCGTATGATGATTGGTCATGGTGCTGAAATTTATGAAGGGCAAATTGTAGGTATTCATAATCGCGATAATGACTTAACTGTTAATGTACTAAAAGGTAAACAGTTAACAAATGTTCGTTCATCGGGTACTGATGAAGCACAAGTATTAACGCCACCTATTAAAATGAGTTTAGAGCAAGCGTTAGAATTTATTGATAACGATGAATTGGTGGAAGTAACCCCTAAAAGCATTCGTATCCGTAAAAAATGGCTTAAAGAAAATGACCGCAAACGTGAAGGCCGTGCATTAAAGTAAGTTTTTAATTCTAGCTTGTGTGTTATAGGCGTGGTTTTAACCGCGCAATGATGAAGAATGAACGCGAGTTCTGATATAAAAGATCATAAAACCGCCCAGTGCAAATTGGGCGGTTTTTTGTAT
>CAZVPC010000114.1:0-8745 GCA_964629005.1 uncultured Pseudoalteromonadaceae bacterium
TGTTTCAGCTTTCAGAGCTTTAGGCTTATAATCAGCGACATTTTTTAAGTTAACATTGATACCTGCATCAGTCGCACTAGCCGCTAATTTACTGGCAACCCCTTTGGCATTCCCTGTTTGTGAGGCATATATAATAGTTAAGGTACTCGCCGTTTGCGCTTGCGGCACAGGCAAAACAGCACTGCTAGATTGCTCACTTTTAGCGGCTAAATAACCACTGCTCCAAGCAAGCTGTAATGGCGAATAACTTGCCGTAAGCTGCTGTAACAACGCTAATTGACTAACATCAAGTACTGTTTGACCTAGACTTTGCTGATTTAGCACACTAGGAATTTGATTAATTTTTTGCTGCTCTGGCAACATAGTGATCACTTCGCATATTAATTAATAGAAAATCTAATATGCGTAATATAGACAAAATCAAACAAAACAAAAAAGAATAGATAGAGCTTTTTTATATCAAAACGAAATAAGCATAGCTTAATATTAAAATTGTAATATCTGCTAAAGCTATAATTGAAGCTGCCGATATAACGACTAACGAGAGCAATTAATTTCTCGTAATACGGAGTTTATATGAGTCTAAGCAGTGTCGGTGCGGCTTTGACGGCTGAAACACAACGACAAACACTTGAAAAAGTGAATATTAGTTTGTTAAAGCAGTCTCAAAACCAGCAGGAACTAATTACCAACCAAATATTACAGTCGGTAGCTCCTGTACAAGCATCTAGCCCAAGTACGTCTTTGGGTCAACACGTAGATGTGAGAGTTTAAGTTTTTTTCTTAAGAACAGTTTAAGTGCTAACTCTCCAGAATATTCAAAATAGCCCAACAAGGGCTATTTTTATGTACAGGATGTACGGTATGTCGCAGTACCATGGATGGTAAAGAGCGACCATGTACAGGATGTACGGTATGTCGCAGTACCATGGATGGTAAAGAGCGACCATGTACAGGATATCTGTGAGTTCATTACATAGAAAGTGTTTTCAACAAAAATTTTTTAATTCAAACAAACATCAATGAATTAAGCCAATAAATAAACGGTAATAAAATAAACGCGGTAAACAAACCAAAGCCCACCATAGCACTAGCTAGCTTAGGCGCTAAATTGGCTTGCATTGCCATTACACCTGCGGTGACCATAGGTGGCATTGCTGCTTCAAATACCGACACCTTTGCAATATCCGCCGTTATTGGAAAAAACCAAGCAATTAATAATATTACTAACGGTGTGGCTAACATTTTTATGCTTAGTCCATAAATAAGCGGCTTACGATAATAAGGATCGAGCTGTAATTGAAATTGTAAACCAACGATAAACATTGTTAATGGCACCATAGCTACCGCACACCAAGTTAATAACATGGTCATTGTTGGTGGTATAAACGTTGCTGGGATCAGTAAAGCAATGATCAACGCAATAAAAGGAGGAAAACGAAAGACTCTGCCTATAATGGATATTGCACTGGTTTTTTTTTCATGATCGCCATATAGAGAAATAATCAGTGTGCCGTACGTTGCTAAAGCAATAAAATTACCCAATTGATCGAAAATAATGGCATACGGCAGCAGCGCTTCACCATAAAAAACTTTGACCATGGGAAAACCTAAATAAGAGGTATTACCTAGCACTGCGGTCATCATTAGTGCGCCAATAATAGCGTTAGACCAATTTAATTTTTTACCAATAATTTGCACTAAAGTCGCAGCAACGCCCACGGTTAACCAAGCAGCAAGAACCGGAAAAAGTAATTCAGTCGTTAATTGTAATTGTGGTAAACGCAATAAAATAACGGCAGGTATCGCAATATTAATAACTAACTGGTTAAGTATTAAGGGTGCTTTAACTGGCAAAACTCGCCAACGCTGCACCAACAAGCCCAAACTAAAAAAGCATAATATAATAATAAAATTGCTCAAAATAAAAACTCGGTTTAGGTTGAGGGAATTAAAGGTGCCATTAATGCTTCCAGTACGTCATTGGTGAGTGTTAATTTCCCTTCACTCACTTCTTCTGATAACAATGAATTAGCAAGAGCGGCTTTAGTCTTTTGGATCTGTTGAATTTTTTCTTCAATGGAATTTTCAATGATCAATTTATAAACAAAAACTGGTTTATCTTGACCAATACGGTGGGCGCGATCGGTGGCTTGATTCTCTACCGCAGGATTCCACCAAGGATCAAAATGAATAACGGTATCTGCCGCAGTTAAATTTAAACCCACACCACCGGCACGTAAACTGATTAGAAAAACAGGCACATCGGTCTGTTGAAATTTATCAACGATTGCTTGGCGATTTCGACTTGCTCCCGTGAGCTTAACAAAGTCGATAGTGTGTTTGGTTAGCTGATCTTCAATTAACGCGAGCATGCTGGTAAATTGTGAAAATATGAGTATTTTACGGCCTTCACTAATCAACTCTGGCACTGTGTCCATTAAAAATTCTAACTTCGCTGATTGTGTTATTTTTTTAGCGCTGTCAAAGGGTAATAACTGCGGATGATTACACACTTGTCGAAGCTTTAACAAAGCATCCAAAATTTCTATTTGACTGCGCTGCAAACCTTTTTTGGCAATAATGTCTTTTAAACGTTCATCCATGGTTAAGCGCACAGATTCATACAATTGTGCTTGTTTGCCCTCAATCTGTAAAATTTGTACTATTTCAGTTTTTTTCGGTAATTCAGTGGCTATTTTGTCTTTGGTACGACGTAAAATAAACGGTTTAATACGCTGATTAAGTAACACTTTACGTTGATGATCACTGTGTTTTTCAATTGGCGTACGAAACAGTTTATTAAATTGTTTTTGTCCACCTAAAAAGCCCGGCAATAAAAAGTTAAATTGCGCCCAAAATTCACCTAAATGATTTTCCATCGGGGTGCCAGTTAAACATAATTTATGCTCCGCTTTAAGCGCGATAACTGACTGATATAATTTAGTTTTAGGATTTTTAATATAGTGGGCTTCATCTAAAATTAAATAATAAAAATTCAAACCTTGATAAATATCACTATCTTTAACAATGAGAGCATAGCTGGTGATCACCACATCGTAATTCGCCAAGTCGTCAAAATGTTGCTGCCGGCTACTACCGCTAACCACGATATAACTCAGCTCTGGTGTGAATTTACTGAGTTCATTTGCCCAGTTAAAAATAACACTTGTTGGCGCAAGCACAAGACAAGGTTTTGTTAATCTTTTTTGTTGTTTTTCAAGCATTAAATGAGCAAGCGTTTGAATAGTTTTACCTAAGCCCATATCATCAGCCAAAATACCACTTAATTGATATTCACGTAAAAACTGTAACCAATTCAAACCTTGATGTTGATACGTTCTTAATTCAGCATTCAGTTGTTTAGGTACTTCAACCGCTTGCACTTGCTCAAAGTTTTTAAGTTTATCAGCAAGTTTTCTTAAACGTTCTGCACCACTTGTGATCACGCCTTGATCATCTAACATACTCAAGGTTTGATGACCTTGGAAACGCGATAATTTAATGCTGCCATCGGCTTGTAAAGCATTAGGCATAAATAATTCGACAAACTGCTTTAATAACGGTTGAATGCTGTGATAACTTAACGCAATAAATTTGCCATTATCCAGATCAATATAAATAGTGGCATTTTCATCAAAATCAGGGTCGTTTGCTTGATCAAGCAGTACTTTTTTCGGCAATTGCTCAATGGCACTTAATAAAATAGGAAAAGCGGGTACTTTTTGGCCATTGATATCTAAATTTAAGGCGATAGAAAAAAAGTCATGCTCATCACTTTCATCTTCAACAACTTCAGCGGCAAAAACGTTATTGGTACTTAACTGCTGATAATAAAAATCGTCCGCAACCGTCACTTGCCAACCTTGCTGTTTTAACTTAGGTAACGTGTTATGCAAAAATTGATGCCAATGATATGCCTCTTTTAAATTAAGTAGATAAGCCTTTTTACGATAAATATGCTCATCATAATGCTCGGTAAAATGTAATACTTTCAAGCTTTCGGTAATGCTTTCTTCAAAAGCAAGATCACGATATATACGCACAGGTTGACCATGGTCATCTTGGCTGATCATCGCCTCGTCATCATAAGGAATGATTAAATTGCCTTGATAATTAAACACTAAACTTAAACAGCCAAGTTTGGGCGAGTAAGGATAAGGGCTGCTTAAATGTATCTGAGGGATTGGTTTACTCAACTCAAATTTTTGATCTAACTGTGGCTGAGGAAGTTGTTGAGCCGCATTTCCTAAAGACAACTTTAATTTGCTCATTACCCAAGGTAATTGTTCTTCATCAAAAATAGGGCTATTAAAAAGATCAACTTCAAAATCAACATTAATATTGCTATCAATCATTCCTAATGAATTGTTTTTACTATCGTAATAACTTATTGGCTGCGACTTTATTAAATGAATAGTTTTACAAGGTTTTGTCAATACCAAACGCAATGTTTGTAAATTATTCTCTAATTTTGACCATTGCCAATTTGCTTCAATTGGCTCTGCTAAGGTAATTGGTTGCTCCAAATGATAATTTTCTGACCAAAAACAGCGTTGTGTCTTTACCAATTGTTCGAGCAAGCTATATGTTTTAACTTCTTCTTTGTAATTATTACCTTGGATCATTTCGGTAATAATAACGTTATCGGCTTCAACCGCATAAACGGCATTCATTAAATGAGCAGACAAATGCTCAGAAGATATAGATTTGCTCCAGCCACCCTTTTTCTTTTGTCGTGAGCATTTTATCTCTAATTTTAAGTATTCGCGCGGATCATAACTGTTGGTTCGTAAAAGGTAGAGTAGGCCTCGTTCACTTTTCTTTGCCGATGCTTTATGAGAATCAAAGCCATTAAGCCATTTTTCAATGGTGTTTTTAGAAGCGCCATTTAGCGCTATTTTTTCTGAATAATACTGCGCAAGCGCAGCACCATGTTTACAACCATAACCCACATAACAATTACACAAGGAGTCAATATCATCAGTTTGCGGGTCGTAAACCAAACGCGTTATATAACTTTCACTCCAATACGATGCACTGTTAACCACACCACGAATAGTTTTGTCGTCAAGTACCGCATTTTTAACTCGATTAGCGGTAAATAAATGCGTACCTTTTTTCCATTCATGTGGAGTGAATGCTGCTTTTAGGCGTTGGCGAGAAAATAATGAGTTACTCATAAATAAAAAATGCCGATGAAATATAGCGTTAAAATAAGGCAATTATTGTATTGCATTTAGCAATAAAACCCCTAGATTTTATTTTCAATTTTTATAACAAAAATTCGTCATCAATGGCATTAAAGCGAGTTGCTGCTTGCACTAATGAATTAGCGGTAAGCATCGGCACACCATAGACTTGTGCTTCAACTTGGTAAGTATTTCTGATTTTATTAAGCAGTAAATCAAAATCACCATCACCCGAGAGCAAGATCACACAATCAACTTCTTGTGCGGCTTCAAGTACATCAATCGCGATACCAACATCCCAATCGCCTTTGGCTGAACCATCGCTACGTTGAATATAAGGCTTGAGCTTGACATTAAAACCTATGTGTTTAAGCGCATCTTGAAATTTAATTTGTTGATCGTCTCCTTTATCAATCGCATACGCATTGGCCAACACGATATCGCCTTGTTCAACAATTTTTTGCCATAATTTTCGATAGTTAAATTGGCGTTTATAGGCTTGTCGAGTAGTGTAATAGATATTTTGTACATCAACAAAAATAGCAATTTTTTTAGTTTTAGTCATTTTGGATTTAGCCATCTTCAAGATAGAAACTCACAAATAATCATTTGTGCCATCATAATTGACTATTTCGTTAATGTAACGAGCTTTAATAAACTTGGTATAAAATTAATCTGCTATAATGCGTTTTGAATATTGTCTTCGTCCAAATCACAGGTTTACTATCGTGCAAACAACCACTACCTCCTCTTTTTCATCACTGGGACTAAATACAGCATTAGAGCAAAATTTACTCACCATGGGTTATGAAAATATGACCCCGATCCAAGCGCAAAGCCTACCACCTATTTTAAAAAATAAAGATGTTATTGCCCAAGCCAAAACTGGCTCTGGAAAAACTGCCGCTTTTGCTTTGGGGCTGTTGAATAAACTGGATGTAAAACGTTTTCGCGTACAGTCACTTGTTCTTTGCCCAACAAGAGAGCTTGCCGATCAAGTCGCCAAAGAAATTCGCAAACTTGCCCGTGCTATTCATAATATTAAAGTATTAACGTTATGTGGCGGCACCCCAATGGGGCCACAAATTGGTTCACTTGAACATGGTGCGCATATTATTGTTGGCACACCCGGACGTATTGAAGATCATTTAAAAAAAGGCCGTTTAAAGCTCGATAATTTAACCACCTTAGTGTTAGATGAAGCCGATAGAATGTTGGAAATGGGTTTTCAAGAAGCGTTGGATTTAATTTTTTCTCTGTGCCCAGTTGAACGCCAAACGTTGCTGTTTAGTGCGACATTTCCTGAATTAATAAAACCTATCACCGAACGTTTTATGAAAGCGCCAATCACAATTAAAGTTGAGTCAACTCACCAAGAAAGCACCATTAACCAACACTTTTATCAAGTCAACGACAATAGTGAGCGTTTACTTGCGGTGCGTTTGCTCTTACAGCAATTTAAGCGTGAATCAACGGTGATTTTTTGCAATACCAAGATTGAATGCCAAAACGTTGCTAATGAATTAAACAATTATGGCTTTAGTACCTTAGCCCTGCATGGTGATTTAGAGCAAAAAGATAGAGATCAAACACTGGTACGTTTTGCCAATAAAAGTATTTCAGTTTTAGTTGCTACCGATGTTGCCGCACGGGGTTTAGATATCGATGCGCTTGACGCGGTGATCAATTACCATATTGCCCATGATGCTGAAATACACGTACATCGTATTGGTCGAACTGGTCGTGCCGGTGCTAAAGGCGTAGCGCTATCATTAATTAGTCACAAAGAAGCACATAAGGTTATTCGTCTTGAAGAATATTTAGGGCAAAATATTACCCCTGAAGACTTACCCGATGACATGGTATTAAATCACGATATTGTTAAACCTAATATGGTAACCCTGCAAATTGATGGTGGTAAAAAACAAAAACTTCGTCCCGGTGATATTTTAGGCGCGCTCACAGCAAATACTGATCCAAAAAGTAGTCATGGTAAAATAACGGGCGATCAAGTTGGTAAAATCCAAATGTTCCCAATACGGGCTTACGTTGCCGTTCATCATAAAATTGCCAATATTGCCTTGAAAAAAATAGCCGAAGGTAAAATGAAAGGCCGTAACTTTAGGGTAAGAAAGTTAAATTAATGATAGTTTTTACACTAAATTTTGCTCAACCCAAGCTTTTACTTCACTAAAACGATAATTTTCAAGTTTGGCAAAACCGTTAACTTTACGCACCCGTAATTTGGTAAATATGGGTGTCGTTAAACCGCAAAAAAAGCGACTCAATAAAGTAATGCTAGTGTGTTCTTTTAACTTACTGATGATTTCTACACTTAATTCAGCAAAATTAAAACTTGTTAACGGTGCTAAATTGGCTCGCTGTGGTAATTGCGCCACCTGCCCTTGGCATACTGAACAATGTCCACAGCTAGTTTGTAACTGATGATCACCAAAGTATTCCGACAACTGCTTACTTAAGCACTGAGCACTGGTAAAAAATGCTAATAATTGCTCAATGCGTTGTATTTCACTGTGCTCTTTTTCACTAAAACGCTGATACAATTGTGTACTCAATTTTTCAATGTCTATTGCTGAATTTAGGTTCATTAAGTTAACTTGATAAACTTGCGTCATTTGTGTGCTTTGCAGTTCAATACAATTTTTTTCATGCAAATAATCTAGCGCTTTTAAGGCGCGTTCACGCTCATTAGGATAGCTTTGTTGTAAGCGTTCAAAGTTAACCGTAGACCATATTTTGGCCATATTCGACGAATCAAAAATAGCATTTAAAAATGTTTGCCTATTTTCGTCAAAATGACTAAGTACATGGCTTTTATCTTGTAAAAACTTAAATTTATACTCAGCAAAATAACTGTAAGCGGGTTTGATCACCTTTAATAATTCTAGATAAACCAACAACGTTTTCAAGCTCAACAAACGGATATTAGACTCACTCGATAAGCTATTTAGCAAAACTTCCCATTGATCCATCTTTTGTGCAGATACTTGCTCGGTTTGCTCAACAATTTGTGTTAAAACATAACGAATTGCTGATAATTCTGGAGTATCTCCATAGACAAAGTTTTCTAATACATTTAAATTATCTTGATTAGCCAACACCAAACAGTGCGAAATTTCACCATCACGCCCTGCTCGACCAATTTCTTGTGCATAGTTTTCAATCGATTTTGGTAGATCATAATGCACCACAAACCGAATATCACTTTTATCAATGCCCATACCAAAGGCTATAGTGGCAACAATGAGTTGTATTTTACCTGCCATAAATTGTTGTTGAATTTGTTGGCGTTGCTCACTTTTCATACCGGCATGGTAAGCTTGCGCATTAAAGTTGTGTTGTTGTAATTGGCGTGCTACTTGCTCTGCGGTTTGCTGTAACGTAACGTAAACAATACCCGATTGCTGAACTTTATCTTGCAACCAATAACCAAGCGCATTGAATTTTTGTTCACTGCTTACTCCTTGCACGGCTAAGTGTAAATTATCACGATAAAAACCAGTGAGAGTAATATCTTGCTCATTAATCGCAA
>CAZVPC010000115.1:0-4501 GCA_964629005.1 uncultured Pseudoalteromonadaceae bacterium
GAATAATTGAGAAGGAATCACCTATTCATATTTCAAATGTTATGTTGCTGGAGAAATTAAATTATTTTAATAACTTAATGATAGGATAATGTTTGTTTTTATAACTGAAGAGGTTAGGAGATTTTAATATGAACAATTTTCATAATTTCAATATCAAAACCAGCAATGGATTCATTGTCAGGATAATAAGTGATATTCACTCGTTGACCAGTTAAGCTTTTATAGCGTTTTTTTCGTTTATATTTAAATGCCACATCAACATCTTCTAACATTAGTGTGTTGAGGATCCAATCCTCTGCTTCGCGTTGTACATGAGAAATAACTTTAATATTTTCACTGTGCACAAGTTGTTGATGTTCGTCGAGCAATTTAGTTATTGCAGATTTTGATTTAGCCATAATTTTCTACTTTAATAAAACAAGAGAAACAGCAAGTAATTGATTTTAACCGCCGATAAACTTTACTTTAAAGCCTTTTTTTTCAAGAAATAGTTTAATAGTATCGCGTTTATTGCCTTGAATTTCAATCGTTTCATCAACAACACTGCCACCACTACCACATGTTTTTTTTAATTTGCTTGCTAGTTTTTTTAACTCTTCTGATGATAAACCCAAACCAGAAATGGTAACAACACCTTTTCCTTTACGTCCTTTTGTTTCGCGACGAACCTTGGCAAAACCATCTGAGGGGGTGATTTTACTTGCTTGTGACGATTGTTTTATGCGCCCTGAATCGGTAGTATAAACAAGCGTAGAATTAATGTTTTTCATTGATTAGGTTCATAAATAGTATTAATAAAAAATAGGCGATAAAAAAAGCCACTAAAAAGAGTGGCTTCATTATACGGCTAGAAAGTAAAAAATTACAGCTTGCTTTCTAATTCGGGTAATACATCAAAAAGATCAGCCACTATGCCGTAATCCGCTACTTGAAAAATAGGCGCTTCAGCATCTTTATTAATCGCAACAATAACCTTAGAGTCTTTCATGCCAGCTAAATGCTGAATAGCACCACTGATGCCAACGGCAATATATAGATCAGGAGCTACAATTTTACCTGTTTGACCCACTTGCATATCGTTCGGCACAAAACCTGCGTCAACGGCTGCACGAGATGCGCCAATAGCGGCACCAAGTTTATCGGCAATACCCTCAAGTAATTTAAAATTATCGCCATTTTGCATGCCGCGACCACCAGAAATTATCACGCTTGCAGCACCTAGATCAGGACGTTCAGAAACGGTAAGCTCATCACTGACATGACTTGATATACCAGCGTCAGTAACGTTATCTAAAGCAATAATTTCAGCATTACCATCACTGGAAACTGCATCGAAACCTGTTGCTCGTACAGTGATCACTTTTTTACTGTCTAAGCTTTGCACTGTAGCAATGGCATTGCCTGCATAAATTGGACGAACAAAAACATCGTTACTTTCAACCCCAATAATATCAGAAATTTGGGCAACATCTAACAATGCAGCAACGCGTGGCATAAAGTTTTTACCCGTGGTTAGTGCAGTGGCGACAATATGATCATAATCGATGGCAAGTTCAGTCACTAACAAACTAACGTTTTCGGCTAATTGATGCTCATAAGCGGCATTGTCAGCAACCAATACTTTACTAACACCATTGACCTTGGCTGCTTGTTCAGCTATGGCTTGGCATTGGTAACCTGCTACTAAAAGAGTAATGTCACCGCCAATGGCTTGAGCGGCAGCTATTGTTTTAAAAGTTTCAGTTTTTAAGGTTTTGTTGTCGTGTTCGGCATATACTAAAACGCTCATGAGATCACCTTCGCTTCATTTTTTAATTTATCAACTAATTCATCAATACTTTCTACCACGATACCTGCTTGACGTTCGGCTGGAGGGGTTACTTTAAGTAGTGTTGAGCGCGGGCTTAAATCAATACCAAAATCACTTGCTGGTTTAACCACAAGTGGCTTACGTTTGGCTTTCATAATATTAGGTAATGACGCATAACGAGGTTCGTTTAAACGTAAGTCTGTGGTTACAATGGCGGGCAAAGTTAAAGCTACCGTTTGTAAGCCACCGTCTACTTCGCGAGTAACATTAACTTTATCGCCGTCAATTTTTACTTCCGATGCAAAAGTGCCTTGGGGCATATTGGTTAATGCTGCCAACATTTGACCTGTTTGATTATTATCACTGTCAATCGACTGTTTTCCTAAAATAACTAATTTAGGTTGTTCTTCTTCAACAACTTTTTGTAGTAATTTAGCAATGTTTAACGCATCAAGTGTGGCCGATGTTTCGATTTGAATAGCACGATCAGCACCCAGTGCAAGTGCCGTACGTAGTTGCTCTTGACAAGCTTTATCACCAATAGAAACAGCAATTATTTCACTAGCAACACCGGCTTCTTTTAAACGGATTGCTTCTTCTACAGCAATTTCGCAAAAAGGGTTTATTGCCATTTTTACGTTAGCTAGATCAACATTGGAATTATCTGGTTTTACGCGAACTTTGACATTGTAGTCAATAACTCGTTTTATTGGGACTAATATTTTCATCATCGCCTCTGTGTGATTGTGCTGGTTGTGTTAAAATAATGCTTTGAGCATTATTTCTGGATCTAAATTTATGATCTGAGTAATAACTCAGAATCCTACTTATTGTTTACGTAAAGGTCAACTTTAACTTTAGGTAAACTAAAATAAAAAATGAGCTTATTTACTAACGTTTAACTAAATAATAGTTGAAGGATAGTATTTTTTTGTACTTTATTTCAATAAGGCATGATAATATCAAACAAGTGTTTGAATTCATATCTTAGATCAAATAAATCTGTACTTAAATCTAATTAAGGGGAATAACATGGAACGAGAATCAATGGAGTTTGATGTCGTAATCGTTGGTGCTGGCCCAGCAGGTCTGGCGAGTGCGTGTCGACTAATGCAGTTGGCTCAAGAGAAACAGCAAGAGCTTATGGTTTGTGTGGTTGAAAAAGGCTCAGAGGTTGGCGCTCACATTTTATCCGGTGCGGTTTTTGAACCTAGAGCATTAACTGAGTTATTTCCTGATTGGAAAGAAAAGGGAGCTCCTCTTAATACACCGGTTGTTGGTGACAATATTTATTTATTCAATAATGAAAAAATCGGTATTAAAATGCCAGGCTTTGGTGTACCGAAAACGATGCATAATGAAGGCAACTATATTGTTAGCATGGGAAATGTTTGCCGGTGGTTAGCTGAGCAGGCTGAACAATTAGGGGTTGAAATTTTCCCCGGTTTTGCTGCTCAAGAAATTATCTATAATAATGATGGTAGCGTTGGCGGTATTATCACGGGTGATATGGGTTTAGATGCTGAAGGCAAACCTAAAGACTCCTTTATGCCGGGCATGGAATTAAAAGCTAAATATACAATATTTGCCGAGGGTTGTCGTGGTCACTTGGGTAAAGAGCTCATTGCTAAATTTAACCTAGACGCGGGTAAATCACCGCAACATTATGGGTTAGGTTTTAAAGAAATTTGGGATATAGATCCCGCTAAACATCAAGCAGGTTTAGTTGTTCATACCGCAGGTTGGCCGTTAGATAAACATACAGGTGGTGGTGGCTATTTATATCATGCTGAAAATAATCAAGTATTCGTTGGCTTGATTGTTGATTTAAATTATAGCAATCCACATTTAAGCCCTTTTGAAGAATTTCAACGTTACAAACATCATCCTAAAATAAGTCAGTACCTTGATGGCGGTAAGCGGGTTGCTTACGGTGCGCGGGCGATGGCTAAAGGTGGTTTTAATTCGTTACCTAAAATGATCATGCCGGGTGCGCTGTTAGTAGGTTGTGATGCTGGAACAATTAATTTTGCCAAAATCAAGGGTAACCATACCGCAATGAAATCAGGCATGTTAGCGGCAGAAGCCATTGTTAATGCGTTATCAGCAGGTGATCAGGGTGGTAGAGAATTAGATACTTATACCGAGAGTTATAAAAACTCTTGGTTATATGATGAGTTATATCGTACGCGTAATTTTGGTCCGGCGATGCACAAATTTGGTATGTTGTTAGGTGGAGCCTATAACACGCTCGATCAAAACTTTTTTGGTGGTAAGTTACCCTTTAATTTTAAAGATGAACGTTTAGATCATGCGCAGTTAAAATTGGCGACAGAAGCTGTAATGATCAATTATCCTAAAGCAGATAACAAATTGAGTTTTGACCGTTTATCATCAGTGTTTTTATCAAATACTAATCACGAAGAAGAACAGCCTTGTCATTTAAAGTTAGCGGATAGCACTATTCCATTAAAAGTTAATTTAGAAAAATATGATGAACCAGCACAGCGTTATTGTCCGGCAGGCGTTTACGAGATTGAACAAACAGAAGACGGTGAAAAATTTGTGATCAATGCACAAAACTGTATTCATTGTAAAACTTGTGATATTAAAGATCCTAGTCAAAATATCACTTGGGTTACGCCAGAAGGTACTGGTGGTCCAAATTATCCTAATATGTAAACTGAGGTT
>CAZVPC010000115.1:4601-8733 GCA_964629005.1 uncultured Pseudoalteromonadaceae bacterium
GTGATGGTTTTTAAAGAAATAAAAAAAGTTTGATAAAAAACTTGATACTGTACGCTCATACAGTATACTGCACCTATTAAAACAGATTACCCAATCCTATTACGGAGTTTCAAATGGACAATAATAAAGAAAAAGCCCTTAGCGCTGCATTAAGTCAAATTGAACGTCAATTCGGTAAAGGTTCAATTATGAAGCTAGGTGATAATAACACTATGGATGTAGAAACAATTTCTACGGGGTCATTAGGTTTAGATATTGCTTTGGGTGCAGGTGGATTACCACTGGGGCGTATTGTTGAAGTTTATGGTCCAGAGTCTAGTGGTAAAACCACATTGACGCTTGAAGTTATTGCTGAAGCACAACGTAATGGAAAAATATGTGCCTTTATAGATGCAGAACACGCGCTTGATCCTGTATATGCAGAAAAATTGGGAGTAGATATTAAAGAACTATTAATTTCGCAACCTGATACCGGTGAACAGGCATTAGAGATTTGTGACATGTTAACGCGCTCTGGAGCTGTAGATGTAATTGTTGTTGACTCGGTTGCAGCCCTTACACCTAAAGCAGAAATAGAGGGGGATATCGGAGATTCCCATATGGGGCTTGCCGCCAGAATGATGAGTCAGGCAATGCGCAAAATGACCGGTAATTTAAAAAAATCGAATACCATGTTGATTTTTATTAATCAAATACGCATGAAAATTGGCGTCATGTTTGGTAATCCAGAAACTACAACCGGCGGTAATGCGTTAAAGTTTTATGCTTCTGTTCGCCTAGATATTCGTCGCATTGGTGCGGTTAAAAGTGGTGATGAAATTGTGGGTAATGAAACCCGTGTAAAAGTGGTTAAAAATAAAATTGCGCCACCATTTAAACAAGCTGAATTCCAAATCTTATATGGCGAAGGTATTAACAGTTACGGTGAATTGATTGATTTAGGTGTTAAAAATAAGTTAGTTGAAAAAGCAGGTGCTTGGTACAGTTGTAACGGTGAACGTATTGGTCAAGGTAAAGCAAATGCAACACTTTATTTAAAAGAACATCCAGAAATGGCGAGAGATATTGATACCAAATTACGTGATTTATTTCTTAATAAAAATAAAAAAGAGGATAAAAATAAAGTAGAAGAGGCGGTAACGCAATAAGCCTTATTCTTTTATCCGTTAATGTATGAAACCACTGCTAGTCAGTGGTTTTTACATTTTAAAAGCGCTATCTATAAATACAATTCATTTAGCCGTCTATACGTTTAGATGTTGACATATCTAGAAACCTAATTGATAATCGTTGTTATTATTCTAAGCTTGTTATTGCTCACTAGTAAAACTCGCTTTAACGCATCGTTTTTAGGTTTGTTATTATGCCCATTAAAATTCCCGATCAGTTACCCGCTTTAGGTATTCTTGGTGACGAAAATATTTTTGTGATGTCTGAATTTCGCGCCGTTAATCAAGATATTCGGCCAATGAAAGTGGCAATTTTAAATTTAATGCCGAACAAAATTGAAACCGAAGTGCAAATATTACGGATGCTTTCCAATACGCCCTTGCAGGTAAATATCGATTTATTACGTATTCACAATGAAGCATCAAAAAACACTCCGAAAGAGCATTTAGAAACCTTTTATCGTTTGTTCGACGATGTTAAAGATCAGCAATACGATGGTTTAATTATTACTGGTGCACCATTAGCTTTACTTGATTATAGTGAAGTGAGTTTTTGGCATAAAATATGTGAAGTGTTTGATTGGGCTGAAAAAAACGTCACCTCAACCATGTTTTCATGTTGGGCTGCACACGCGGCACTTTATTATTATCATGGTCTTAATCGCCATTTACGAAAAAATAAACTTGCGGGGGTTTTTACGCACCAGCCAACCGATTGTAAAGAACAACTAACGCGGGGTTTTGATGAAAGTTTTAACGTGCCACATTCTCGCTATGGTTATATTGATAAAGCGGACTATTTAAGTATTGCGGGGTTGAAAATTCTCGCTGGATCAACGCAAGCGGGTGTGTATTTGGCTGCTAGTGAAAACAAACAACAAGTATATTTAACCGGTCATCCTGAATATGATACTACTACCTTGCATGAAGAATATTTACGTGATTTAAGTACTTTAACCACAGGGGCAAAAATGCCAGAGCATTATTATCCTAACGATCAATTGCAAGCTAAACTCAAAAATACTTGGCGTAGTCACGGTAGTCTATTATTTACTAATTGGCTTAACTATTACGTTTATCAAATAACCCCTTATCAGCTTGATGCCAATAATATTCAAGCAATTAATACTGGAGCTTCAGGTGAGTAGAACTGCGCAAGTAAAAAAATCGTTATCATTTGCGCTAATTGAACAACAGTTAGCGCAACGCATTCTTATTCTAGATGGTGCAATGGGTACTATGATCCAAGCGTATAAGTTTGAAGAACAAGATTATCGCGGTACACGCTTTGCCGATTGGCAATGTGATGTTAAAGGCAATAATGATTTATTGGTATTAACGCAAGCGGACGTGATCAAAGATATTCATCGTCAATATCTTGCTGCGGGCGCTGATATTGTGGAAACCAACACGTTTAATGCGACTTCCATTGCCATGGCTGATTATGAAATGGAGTCGCTTAGTGCTGAAATTAATTTGGCGGCTGCGCAACTTGCTCGTGAAGTTGCCGATGAGTTTACTGCAAAAAATCCTGATAAACCGCGTTTTGTTGCCGGAGTTTTAGGGCCGACGAATCGTACTTGTTCTATTTCGCCCGATGTTAACGATCCTGCTTTTCGCAATATCAGCTTTGATCAATTAAAAGATGCTTATATCGAGTCGACAACAGCATTAATTAAAGGTGGCGTAGATCTTGTAATGATCGAAACTATTTTTGATACCCTCAATGCTAAGGCGGCTATTTTTGCGGTAGAAACGGTATTTGAGCAATTACAAATTCGTTTACCGGTAATGATCTCTGGAACTATTACCGACGCATCCGGTAGAACATTATCAGGGCAAACCACTGAAGCTTTTTATAATTCATTACGCCATGCTAGACCCATTTCATTTGGTTTGAATTGTGCGTTAGGGCCAGTGGAATTACGACAATATGTTGAAGAATTAAGCCGCATTGCTGATGTTGCGGTATCGGCGCATCCTAATGCGGGTTTACCCAATGCGTTTGGTGAGTATGATTTTACCGTTAGTGATATGAATGAGCACATTACAGAATGGGCGCAATCAGGTTTCTTAAATATTGTCGGTGGCTGCTGTGGCACTACGCCTGCGCATATAAAAGGCATGGCCGATACGGTTGCGGCGTTGGCTGAGCAAGGAGTTAATCCCAGAGAAATCAAGGCGCGTGAAATTTCCTGTCGATTATCAGGATTAGAAGCATTAACGATAAAGGCTGATTCTTTGTTTGTTAATGTGGGTGAACGTACCAACGTTACCGGTTCGGCTATTTTTAAGCGGTTGATCATGGCTGAAGATTATGATCAAGCCATTGCTGTGGCATTACAACAAGTTGAAAATGGCGCGCAAATTATTGATATCAACATGGATGAGGGCATGTTGGACTCAAAAACAGCCATGGTGCGCTTTTTAAACCTTATTGCTGGCGAACCTGATATCGCCAAAGTCCCTATTATGATCGACTCTTCTAAGTGGGATATTTTAGAGGCAGGGCTTAAATGTATTCAAGGCAAAGGGGTGGTTAATTCTATTAGTTTGAAAGAGGGCGAAGAAAATTTTCGTTATCAAGCGGAAATACTGCGTCGTTATGGTGCAGCTGTTATTGTGATGGCATTTGATGACGAAGGCCAAGCAGATACTCGCAAACGTAAGTACGAGATATGTAAGCGCGCTTACGGTATTTTAGTCGATGAAATTGGCTTTCCCGCCGAAGATATTATATTCGATCCTAATATTTTTGCCGTTGCTACGGGCATTGATGAACACAATAATTATGCGGTTGATTTTATCGAGGCGGTTGCCGATATTAAACAGAATTTACCTTATGCGATGATCTCTGGCGGTGTTTCTAATGTGTCATTTTCATTTCGTGGTAATAATCCTGTGCGTGAAGCGATCCATGCGGTGTTTTTATATCATGCGATAAAAAATGGCATGGATATGGG
>CAZVPC010000116.1:0-8713 GCA_964629005.1 uncultured Pseudoalteromonadaceae bacterium
GCACTTAAAGCTTGTCTTACTTCACGATAACGTAACTCAGGCTTTTCTCCCAAACTAAATAGCGCTTCTTTACAGCCTAATGTTTGACCTTGTTTGGCTACAGTGAGAACCTGTGCTGGGGTCATAATGTTGGCATTAATGTCACCGGGACGTTTAACAAAGGTGCAATATTTACATTGATCACGACAATAATTAGTCAATGGGATAAAGACCTTACGCGAATAAGTCATCACCTTGCCCCAAGCTGAATCTCTAACATATGCGGCTTGCGCCATCAATTGAGCTAATTGTACTTGGTCGATAGTGGTTAATTGACGTGCCTGTTCAATAGATAATGGCTGCATTAGTTCCTGCTATTTAAGCTGTTATTAAAGCTAATCGTTATTTTTACCAACTGGTAAAAATAACATAGCAGGATCTTTTGTATTTTGCCAATATTTATTTATCGATTAGTGCAATAAATTTAGTGCTATTACCACTAAAGCAAAACATTATCCTGACTAGGATCATTTCGAGGTAACACGAGTATAAGATCAACATATTGCAGCGTTCACACAAAACTAATCGCGTGTAACCGCTGTCGCCTTATTTTTTTCAGCATAAGTGCGATTGGCATTAAATGCTGAAGTATACGCGGGACGTTTAATATAATGACCAGCACCTCTTACCGCACGTAGATCACCGTCAAACCAGACCACATTACCTTGACTGATAGTATGCGAAGGAATGCCTTTTACGATACGGCCTTCAAAAATATTAAAGTCAATATTTTGATGGTGTGTTTTTGCCGAAATAGTGCGTGTTCCCTGTGGGTCCCAGACCACAATATCGGCATCTGCACCAACAGAAATGGATCCTTTACGTGGATAAATATTGAATATTTTTGCGGCATTTGTCGAAGTTGCAGCAACGAATTCATTCATGGTTAAACGACCACTATTAACGCCAGCATCCCATATGACCGCCATCCGATCCTCAATACCCGCAGTACCATTAGGAATTAAACTAAAATCATTTTTGCCCGCCGCTTTTTGATCCGCACAAAAACAACAATGATCAGTCGCGGTAGTCTGTAAATTACCACTTTGCAATCCTTGCCATAATGCTGCTTGATGTTTTTTGCCTCGAAATGGCGGACTCATCACATGTGCCGCCGCAAACTCAAAATTTTCATCTCGATAAACACTATCATCAATTAATAAGTGTCCCGCTAAACATTCACCATAAACACGCTGACCTTCGTTACGGGCTTTGGTTATCGCATCTAAAGAGTCCTGACACGAAACATGCACAACATATAACGGTAAATTCATTACTTCAGCAATTTTTATCGCACGATTAGTCGCTTCAGCTTCCACTGCAGGCGGTCTTGATAACGGATGTCCTTCAGGACCTGTGATCCCTTGTGCTAACATTTCTTTTTGCAATTGAAAAACTAACTCGCCATTTTCAGCATGTACGGTGGGCATCGCCCCTAATTCAATACAACGGCGGAAACTATTCACTAAAATTTCATCATCCGCCATAATGGCATTTTTATAGGCCATAAAATGCTTAAAACTATTAACACCATGTTGATTAACCAATTCACCCATATCTTTATGAACTGAGTCATCCCACCATGTTACCGCAACATGAAACGAATAATCAGCGGCAGACTTTTGTGCCCACTCTTGCCATTGCTGATATGCATCCATTAACGGTTGCTGTGGTGATGGTATAACAAAATCAATGATGCTGGTGGTGCCACCGGCCAAACCTGCTGAGGTACCGGTATAAAAGTCTTCGCTTGCGACCGTGCCCATAAAAGGGAGTTGCATATGCGTATGGGGGTCGATACCACCGGGCAATACATATTGACCCGTAGCATCAATAACCTCGGTAGCTGCTGGCACCTCTAAATCAACACCTAGCGCTTGTATTTTACCTTCACAACAATAAACATCGGTTTTGATACTGATATCGGCATTTACCACAGTGCCGCCTCTAATAACAATTGCCATTTTAATTTTCCTTATATCTTATATACATTGGGGTGATTTTATCGTTCATCGGTTTACTTGAACGCCAACCAAATCGCTGTGCCTACTCGCCAATAAATAATAAATAATTCCGCCTAAAATTGAGCCCGTAAACCAACCATACTGATAAAACCAGTTAAGACTGCCTGTAGATAACGCTAGTATGGTCAAACTTACCGGAATAGCAAAGGCCAATAAACCTGAATTATTAAAACCCGCATAAGGGCCATCCTCTTTATATAATGCAACTAGATCAAGAGTCTGTTTTTTAATAATAAAATAATCAACCACCATAATACCCGCAATGGGTCCAAGTAAGCTTGAATAACCTAACAACCAACCGGTATACATAGCTTCAACGCTGACATCAGATTCGATCCAAGTTAATTTTTTCAATAACTCCCATAACATTAACAACACGCCAATAATGCCCGTAAGCAACACCCCTTTTGTTTGGTTGATTTTTTTTGGTGCCAGATTTTGAAAATCGTTGGTTGGTGAAACAATGTTAGCGGCGGTATTGGTAGACAAGGTTGCAATAATAATAAATACCATCGCTATAATCACCCAAACAGGACTTTGAATTTTACCGATCAAATTGATCGGATCTGAAATTGTCTCCCCGACTAAAGAGGCAGAAGCGGCCGTTAATACGACCCCTAATGAGGCAAAAAACAACATCGTTAAAGGCAAGCCAATGATTTGACCGACAATTTGATCTTTTTGAGATTTAACATAACGACTAAAATCAGGGATATTTAACGATAATGTCGCCCAAAAACCAACCATAGCGGTTAAACCACCAAAAAAATATCCCCAAAAAGAAGCATTTTCGGGACGACTTGCCGGTTTAGCGAGAAGCTCGGTGATAGATATTTGTGGGTAAGCCCACATCATTAACCCCATACCAACCGCAAGCAATAAAGGGGCAGCAATAGTTTCTAAAATTTTGATCGACTCAGAGCCTTTGATCACAATATAAAGGTTGATCGCCCAAAAGATAAAAAAACCAAATACTTCACCCGTTCCCGCCAATTCCTGCCAACCGGGTATTAATTTTGAAAATAAAATATGGATAGCAATGCCACCAAATAAGGTTTGAATACCAAACCAACCACAGGCGACCAGCGCACGAATTAAACAAGGAATATTTGAACCAATAATGCCAAAGGAAGAACGTAGTAAAACCGGAAAAGGAATGCCATATTTAGTGCCCGCAAATGCATTTAAGGTCAAGGGGATAAGTATCACTATATTGGCTGATAAAATTGTTATTAACGCTTCAGTTACACTCAAGCCAAAATAGCTGGTAAGTACACCACCCAAGGTATACGTTGGCACACAAATCGCCATTCCTACCCAGAGTGCGGCAACATTCCATTGATCCCATGTTCGTTCTTTTACCTGCGTTGGCGCAATATCTTCATTAAAATAAGCACTGTTAATAATATCTTCACCAAGCTCTAATTGGTAAAATTCACCTACTTTTTTAGCGCTTGACTTAATTGCTTCCACAGTAACTTACTCCAGCTATTCTTTTTATTGATCTGTTACTAAATTTATTTTTGCGTTAAGTCTTGGTAGCTCTCTGGGCGACGGTCTCTAAAAAATTGCCAACCATTGCGCACTTCTTTGATCATTGCTAGATCAATTTCATGTACGAGTAGTTCATCTTGATCGGAGCTTGCTTGTGCTTCAATTTCTCCCAATGGGTTAACAATATAACTTGAACCATAAAATTCACCCATTTGTTTATGCCATGGTGCTTCTTTGCCGACACGGTTTATAGCACCAATAAACACCCCATTAGCAACGGCAGCAGCGGGTTGCTCTAACTCCCACAAATACTTACTTTTTCCTAAAACAGTTGCAGAAGGATTCACAATATATTCAGCACCATTTAGTGCTAACGCTCGCCAACCTTCAGGGAAATGACGATCATAGCAAGTATAAACACCGAGTTTACAGTAGGCGGTATCAAAAACTGGATAGCCTAAATTACCCGGCTTAAAATAGAGTTTTTCCCAAAAACCAGGAGCGGTATCTGGAATATGGTTTTTACGATATTTACCAAGATAACTGCCATCAGCATCAATAACAGCCGCGGTGTTGTAATAAACTCCGGTAATATCTTCTTCGTAAATAGGTACAACAATCACCATTTTGTGCTTTTTCGCGAGTTGTTGCATTAATTTAGTAGTCGCACCCTCAGGAATTTTTTCAGCACTGGCATACCACTTTTTATCTTGGCTCGGACAAAAATACGGCTGCGTAAAAACCTCTTGAAAACATAACACTTGTACGCCTTGAAGAGCAGCCGACTCAATTAATGGTAGGTGTGCGTCAATCATGCCTTGACGTATTTCTTCAACACTGGCTGAGCTATCAACTTTAAGGGACATTTGGATCAAACCACATTTCAATTTAGTCATACTTACCTCGCTTTTAATAACCAATATTAGCTTTAAATTTGAACGGTTGATTAAATCCTAGCTTGAGGAAATATTGTTATCAAGTGTTTTTTGACCAATTGGTCATATTTTTAACGTATTTTCTTTTTCGCGCGTAACTGTTTTTTCTCACTAGCAGATAAAAACGCAACCTTTAAACCATTTTCTTGAATTTGTTTTAACTGGGCTTGACTAAAATTTAATTGTTGGTGAGCAACTTGATACTCGTTTTTTATTTCTATCCCTTGAATTGCCGGATCATCAGTATTTAAGCACACGGGTATACCTGCTGCTAAAAATTGCTTGATCGGATGCTGGCTTAAATTGTTAATAGTGCCCGTTTGAAAATTAGAGGTTAAACACGATTCAATGGCAATGTTATGCTGCGCCATATAGTCTAATAACTTCGCATCGTGATAACTATTTACACCATGACCAATACGTGTTGCCCCTAGCTCGTTTATTGCTTGCCAAACACTTTCAGCACCAGCCGCCTCTCCAGCGTGAATAGTACAGTGTAAATCAGCTTTGGCGACACGTTTAAAGTGCTCTTTAAATAAATCACCGGCAAAATTGCATTCGTCACCGGCTAAATCTATAGCGACTAAATCATCTTTATGGCTCAGCAAACCCTCTAATTCAGCACTACAATTTTCAACACCGAAAGTGCGACTTAAAATACCAATTAAATTTATTTTAATATCAAATTGTTTAACACCTGCCTTGATGCCATCAACCACTGCAGCAACCACATCGGCTATCGGTAATTTATAAGCCATTGCCATATAATAAGGGGAAAATCTCAACTCAGCATAATCAAGCCCTGCATTATAGGCATCGGCTACATTTTCTTCAGCCACGCGCTTGCAAGCATCAAGAGAGCCTAACACTGAAACGCCCCAATCTAATTTTTTTAAAAAAGCCAATAAATCGGCTTCTTGATCCCTAATTTGTACGTGTGGAATAAAGGCTTCTAAATTTCGTTCTGGTAAAGCTATATTGAATTGTTGTGCTAACGACCAAACGGTTGCTGGGCGAATATTACCGTCTAAATGACGATGTAAATCAACCAAAGGTAAGCTGTTGTCGATCATAATAATGCCTCTGTACTCATGTTCCCTACAAAAGGTAGGATTTAGTTAGAATTAGCTTCGTTTTTTTCCACATTAATAACGACGGTTGACGATATTTTATCGTGGATCGCTTGGCGATTAGGATCCCAAAACACCTGCAAAAAACCTAACAATCCTGTTGCAATACCAGCACCGTAACCACCGTAGCGACCAAAACTATCCCATATAGATAAAGGTGTTCCATCAAGTTGTAACACCCTAATGCCGAAAAATTTTTTCCCTAGCGTTTGACCATGCCAAAGAGCAGTAAAAACGGTAAAATAAAAGGCAGCCCAACCAAAGCCTAGTCCTAAATCATTGATAATGCCTTTAAACCACTCAATAATTGAATAATTAGTCTCTGGTTGTGTTTTTTCAATACCGTCATTGTTAACCAACTGTTGATAATTTTTTACATACTGATCATATGAATAAGTAAACAATTTATTTTGATCATCCGTAGAAAGCTTAGTTTTTTTGATCAATTTTCGCATTAATTTTTTGATCTCGCTATCAGTCAAAGATAGACTTTTTAATTCATCATCTGCTTGTAAAAAACTATCAAACTCATTTTTCCAACAATTAAGCTCTTGACATTGACTCTGCTTAATTGACTTATCTAAAGCTATTGAAAATGCTGAGATAACAAGCACGTTTTTTAGTGAGGTATCTGACATAATAACGTCATCATTATTAATAATTGACTTACTTTGCTTATGATTGCTTGCAAATCCATCAAATAATTGCGGTAAGTACCCAATTAATAGTGAAAAAATCATAATAGCACCAATTAAACGTAAAAAAGCACGACGCTTACGACCGTTAATTTGCCCCATTTTTTCTGCTCGTTTATTATTTCCTAAACGATAAAAAGTAAAGGCCAATACGATAGCAAGTAGTTCACCAGGCGCCTCACTTAAATAAGCAATAATAGCCAAATCAATTAACAAAGCCGAGGCACGTTTCCACGGTTTAGCTAAACTAATACCAAACAATGATTGATCAATTTTAAAGGCAAATGGCGTTAATATTAATTGCGTTTCTTTTTCTGTAAGTTTTACTGAATTGTCAATGCTAGATGTTTGTGTCATACCAATAATTTCCTTATTTTTTATTGTTTTATTGTTTTCGTAAAATGATCAATTACAAGAGTGCTTTCATTCCCTGTGTTAAACCAGCTACGGTTAAAGGAAACATTTTATTTTCAAGCAGTTGTTCAATAATGCCAATAGACGGATAATATTGCCAATGTTGTATTTCTTGAGGATTTAACCAAATACATTGATCAAAATGTTCAAGCACTCTACCCAACCAAACACTACCCGCTTCTTGATTCCAATGCTCTACACTGCCTCCAGGATAGGTAATTTCGTATGGTCCCATGGTTGCATCGCCAACAAAAATCACTTTATAATCCCTACTGTAGGTATGTATGATCTGATGTAAATCAAGTGCTTGCTGCTGACGGCGATCATTGTCTTGCCAGACCGTTTCATACAAACAATTATGAAAATAAAAAAACTCAAGATGTTTAAACTCCGTATGAACGGCTGAAAACAACTGTTCGCAAACACGAACATGATCATCCATAGAACCACCAACATCAAAAAAGATCAACACCTTAACCGCATTGTGCCGCTCTGGTTGCATTTTTATATCTAAATAACCGGCATTATTAGCGGTAGCTTTAATGGTATTATCTAAATCGAGTTGCTCACTTGCCCCTGTTCGCGCAAAATGACGGAGTTTTCGCAACGCGACTTTAATATTTCGCGTACCAATCTCAACTTGATTATCTAAATTTCTAAACTGACGTTGATCCCAGACCTTAACCGCACGACGATGGCGCGAGCCGTCTTGGCCAATTCTGATCCCCTCAGGGTTATAACCATAAGCGCCAAACGGTGATGTACCCCCTGTACCGATCCATTTACTACCCCCTTGATGGCGTTTTTCTTGCTCTTTTAAACGTTCCGCCAAGGTTTTCATTAATTGATCTAAACCACCTAAGGCTTTGATCTTTTCTTTTTCTTCTCTACTGAGTTGTTGTTCAAATTGTTTTTTTAACCAATCTTCAGGAATTTTAGATAAATCTAAATCTACGCTGGATACGCCCTTGAAGTAATCAGCAAAAGCGCGATCAAATTTATCAAAATAACATTCGTCTTTTACTAATAAAGCACGACTTAATACATAAAAATCATCTACACTGGCAAAAATAACCCCTTGCTCTAATGCGTGGATCAAATCTAACAATTCTCGTAAGGTACAAGGAACCTTGTATGATCTTACCTTGGAAAAAAAATCAATCAACATCGTTTTACAGCCTACTAACGCCCAGATCTATTTAAAAATGCAAGTTTTTCAAATAAGTGTACGTCTTGCTCGTTTTTCAATAACGCACCATATAAGGGTGGGATCACTTTTTTATGGCGTGTTTCTTGTAGAACTTTAGCATCAATGTCATCCGCTAATAATAATTTTAACCAATCAATAAGTTCTGACGTAGATGGTTTCTTTTTCAATCCCGGTAATTCACGTAAATCAAAAAATAGCGCCAATGCTTCATCCAATAATTTTTGTTTAATATTTGGATAGTGCACGTCAACAATCTGTTGCATTTCTTCTCTAGTTGGAAATTTAATATAATGGAAAAAGCATCTTCGAAGAAACGCATCGGGCAACTCTTTTTCATTATTTGAGGTAATAATGATGATAGGTCTTTGCTTGGCAACCACTTTTTCTTGTGTCTCATAAACAAAAAATTCCATTTTGTCGAGTTCAAGTAATAAATCATTGGGAAACTCAATATCTGCTTTATCAATTTCGTCAATTAATAATACAGGCCGATGATCAGCGCTAAAGGCATGCCACAATTTACCTTTTACAATATAATTGGCAATATTATGAACTTTTTCATCACCTAATTGGCTATCACGCAAACGAGAAACTGCATCGTATTCATATAAACCTTGCTGGGCTTTTGTGGTCGACTTTATATGCCATTGAATTAGCTCAACCCCCATACTTGATGCCAACTCTTCGGCTAACATGGTTTTTCCCGTGCCCGGTTCCCCCTTAATCAATAACGGTCGTTCAAGGGTTATTGCAGCATTAACTGCCAACTGTA
>CAZVPC010000117.1:0-2001 GCA_964629005.1 uncultured Pseudoalteromonadaceae bacterium
AAGCGATCCATGCGGTGTTTTTATATCATGCGATAAAAAATGGCATGGATATGGGTATTGTTAACGCAGGGCAACTTGCTATTTATTCCGATATTCCTGAAGATTTACGTCTTGCGGTGGAAGATGTTATTCAAAATAGTGACGATGGTGCTACAGAAAGGTTGCTTGATGTTGCTGAGCAATATCGCGGTCAAGCGGGCAGTCAAAACAATAAAGCTGACTTAAGGTGGCGTGAGTTACCAATTAATGAACGTTTATCGCATTCGTTGGTAAAAGGGATTAATGAATTTATTATTGAAGATACCGAAGCGGCACGTTTAGCGGCCAAGCGACCACTTGATGTCATTGAAGGGCCATTAATGGACGGCATGAATGTGGTTGGCGATTTATTTGGCGCGGGTGAAATGTTTTTACCACAAGTGGTTAAATCGGCGCGGGTAATGAAACAAGCGGTGGCGCATTTAAATCCGTTTATTGAAGCTGAAAAAACTGCCGTCAGCTCAAATGGTAAAATTTTATTGGCAACCGTAAAAGGTGATGTGCACGATATTGGTAAAAACATTGTTGGTGTGGTGTTGCAATGTAATAACTATGAAATTATTGATCTAGGCGTGATGGTATCGGCTGAAAAAATATTACAAGTTGCCCGTGAAGAAAACGTTGATATAATTGGCTTGTCTGGCTTGATCACGCCATCACTTGATGAAATGGTGCATGTCGCTAAAGAAATGCAGCGACAAAATTTTGAGCTACCCTTGCTTATTGGTGGTGCTACTACCTCAAAAGCACATACCGCAGTAAAAATTGAACCACAATATCCACATCCTGTTGTTTATGTATCGAATGCCTCGCGTGCCGTTTCTGTGGTTAGCAATTTACTTTCTGATGAAAATCGCCCCGCATTTATGGCAAGGCAAAAAGATGAATATCAGCGTGTGCGTGAGCGTCATTATAAAAAAGGGCCGCGCTCTACGTTAATTTCTTTAAAACAAGCAAGAGAAAATGCCTTTCCGTTAAGTTTTGAACACTATCAACCTGTTACACCGAAAAAATTAGGGGTGACAGCGCTTAAACAACTTGATCTTAATGTGGTAAGAAATTACATTGATTGGACACCATTTTTTACGACATGGCAGTTATCGGGTAAATATCCATTGATTTTAAAACATGAAGTTGTTGGTGTTGAAGCAACGAAACTTTTTAATGATGCTAATGCCATGCTCGATGATATTATCAATAACAAAAAAATAACCGCCAAAGCAGTGTTTGGTTTGTTTCCTGCGGTTCGCCAAAATGATGATTTAGTCTTATTTAACGATGATGATCGTGAACATGAATTGATGACACTTCATCAATTACGTCAACAAAGTAAAAAAGTTCAAGCGAATGGAGGCAAGCGACAGTTTAATCGCTGCTTGTCTGATTATGTTGCAGATCAAGACTCTGGTATTAAAGATTATGTGGGCGCATTTGCTGTATCAGCAGGTTTTGGTGTTGATGAATTAGTTAAAATTTATGACGATGATAATGATGCTTACAACAGCATTTTATTAAAAGCGGTTGCCGATCGGTTAGCCGAAGCCAGTGCGGAATATTTGCATGAGCAAATTCGTAAAGAATATTGGGGTTATGCTGTTGATGAAGATTTAGCCAATGATGATTTGATCCGTGAAAAGTACCAAGGTATTCGTCCCGCACCAGGTTATCCCGCTTGCCCTGAGCATACTGAAAAAGGTCTGTTGTGGGACTTGTTGAACGTTGAAGAAAATATTGGTATGGAACTCACTTCAAGTTATGCAATGTGGCCGGGTGCAGCGGTAAGTGGTTGGTATTTTGCTCACCCAGATTGTAAATATTTTGCCGTGGCTAAGCTCGCCAAAGATCAGATTGAAGATTATGCCAAACGTAAAGGTTTTACGTTAGAGCAAGCCGAACGCTGGTTGTCGGCAAACCTAGATTATGAGCCCGAGTAGTTGTTTTTGTCACGAGCGCAGCGAGGCA
>CAZVPC010000117.1:2101-8709 GCA_964629005.1 uncultured Pseudoalteromonadaceae bacterium
ATGATAAAACTTCCATTTTCTTCACCTATCTCTTTACCTAAACTGGGTGGTCCTGCGGTACTTGTTACTGCTGCTTTTATTGGCCCTGGTTCTGTTATTTCAGCTTCGCTGGCAGGGGCTAACTTTGGTTTTGCTTTACTTTGGGCGTTAGTCTTTTCGGTTATTGCAACCATTATTTTACAAGAAATGGCGGCGCGTTTAGGCATAGTCACACAGCAAGGTTTAGGCGAAAATATTCATCAGGCGATCAGTCATCCTATTGCGAAATTCTTTGCTATTTTATTAGTGGTTGCTGCGATTGTTATTGGTAATAGTGCTTATCAAGGTGGCAATATTGCTGGTGCGAGTATGGGGTTAACGGGCTTATTAGCCCCATTTGGCTTATCTGGAAACGCAGCAGCAACCTTCATCCCCGTTGCCATTGGTTTTTTTGCTTTTTTATTGCTGGCTAGTGGTAGTTATAAAATAATCGAAAAAACACTGATTTTTTTAGTGTTGTTAATGAGCTTAGCGTTTGTTAGCACATTTATATTGAGTAAGCCTGATCTGTCTGAACTCGTCTCGGGCATATTTATCCCGCATATTCCTAATGGCGCAACACTAACCGTTATTGCCTTAATTGGTACTACGGTGGTACCTTATAATTTATTTTTACATGCTTCTAGTGCCAAACAAAAGTGGCATAGTGCTGAGCAATTACCTGAGGTGAGAAAAGATTTGTATGTTGCTATTCCACTTGGCGGCTTAATGTCATTGGCTATAGTTTCTACTGCAGCGACCGCCTTTTTTGGTAAACAAATAAGTATTCAAAGTGCTGCAGATTTAGCGCCCGCATTACAGCCGATATTTGGCAATTGGGCAACTGTATTTATGTCGATTGGTTTATTTGCTGCGGGAATTTCATCTGCGGTCACGGCTCCTTTGGCTGCTGCTTTTGCCTTGTCTGGTGTATTAAATTTAAAAAACAAAATGACGGATAATTCATTTAAAGTTATTTGGTTAGTTATTCTGATCATTGGTGCTAGCATCGCTAGCTCTGGTTACAAACCGATGAATATTATTTGGTTTGCTCAAGTGGCTAATGGTTTGTTGTTACCGATTATTACGCTGTTTTTACTTTGGATGATGAATAGTGATCGGCTTGGGCAATATAAAAATACGCGCTTGCAAAACGGTTTAGGTATTTTAATTTTATTGGTTACTTTGTTATTAAGCGGTCGCAGTTTGATGTCTGCATTTGGTATGATCACTTGATTTAAATGGTTTGTTGTTGGCTGCATAAGAGTTATGTAAGAGCTGCGTTAAAATAAGAGCTGCGCGACTGAAGTTCCGCTACATTTGTAGGCGAGTTTTTGCTTACAAGTATGTTGGTACTTAGGTTCTGTCTGGAACTAATAATCTGAACCGCGCTTAAGCTTTTAAATAACCGATATTTTTCAAACTGTTTTCAGCAAAAGTATTCACTACATCACCAATTACAATTAAGGTTGGTGGTTTGATATTATATTGTTTAACCAAATTATTTAAATTTGATAATTGCCCTTTATAAACTTGTTGATCTTTTTGCGTACCTTTGTGAATTAGTGCTGCTGGGGTGTTAGCGTTGCGACCAACGGCGATCATTTCATTAATGATCATGGGCAAATTTTTCACCCCCATGTAAAACACCACCGTTTGTTTTGCATCGGCTAAAATATGCCAAGGCAGTTCATCATTAGGTGTTATTTGATCATTTTTTTGCAAATGACCGGTAATAAAGGTGCAACTTTGAGAAACATTTCTATGCGTTAGTGGAATGCCAACATAACTAGTACAAGCTGATGCGGCGGTCATACCGGGAACTATATGACAAGCAATATTATGTTTAAGTAAATATTGTGCTTCTTCACCGCCACGACCAAAAACAAAGGGGTCGCCACCTTTTAAACGTAATACTTTTTTAGTTAAACGAGCTTGATCAACCAATAATTGATTAATACCATCTTGCGGTACACGATGATCGGCTTGCTTCTTTCCAACATATACTTTTTCACAATTTTCAGGGAGCAATGCCATGATTTCGTCGCTCACCAAACGATCATAAATAACCACTTCGGCTTGTTGAATAAAACGATAAGCTTGAATGGTTAATAAATCAGGATCGCCTGGACCAGCACCAACCAGTGCGACTTCACCTTTGACAAAATTTTGTTTATGGCTGGGGTTAAAATTAAACATTTATTTCTCTTATAAATTTTTTAAAAAACTAATTTGTTGCGCCTCGCGTTGCTCGTGACAACCTACAGTATTATTTAATATTTTTGTAGGTCGCTGCTTGCCGCGACAAAACTAACTTTAAAAATTAGTCTTCAGCATTAAAAGGTACATTGGTCGGGCTGATATGTTCAATAGGGTAACAACCTAATACTTTAATAAAATTAGTAATTTCGGTTAAGGCACTGATCGCACTTTGTAAGGCTGTGGTTTTTAAATTCGCTTCAACATCTAAATAAAACATTTCTTCCCAAGGGCGACCTTGGATTGGACGAGATTCTAATTTACACATGTTGATACCTTTTTCTTTAAGCACAATTAAACAATCAACCAAGGCACCTGCTGTTTGTCCTGTGGCTAAAATAATGGTGGTTTTAGCGGGTATTTGCTCGGCAACATCAATCGCTTTGCGTGCAACTAAAATAAAACGGCTATGGTTTTCATCTTGGTTAGCAATCGATTTTTCTAAGGCATGTAATTTATATAATTGTCCGCCTTCTTCACTGCCAATAACAGCAACACTATCATCTTGTAATTCATACGCTTGTGCCATGGCATCGGCAGTGCTGTCACAATATTCAATACGAATGTTGTGCTGTTTATCTAAAAAATTACTGCATTGTGCAAAGGGTTGTCCGTGTGCATAAATCGTTTTTATTTGATTTAAATGCGTGCTTACTGCGGTTAATAAACAATGTTCAATAGGTTGGGTTATTTCACCAACAATCGATAAATTAGTGCGTTGTAATAAATCATAAACATCGTTAATACTGCCTGAGCTAGTGTTTTCAATGGGTAACATGCCATAGTCAACATGACCAGATTCTACCAATTCCATAATTTCATTAAAGCTATGACAGCCTGATTCGATAATTTTTTCAGCGCGGCGAGAGAAATAACGATGGCTGGCTAAATAACTGTAAGAACCCTTGTCACCTAGAAATGCCACACTCACTGTGGGCATATGTAAATTAGGATTGGTGAGTGTTTGTAAATAGGCTTGTTGATTAAGTACCGAGTCTTCAATGATGGTTTGAAAAATACTGGTAACATAATGTGCGTCAAGGCCGAGTTCTTTACCTTGTTTTATTAAGCGGATCAAAAGCGCTTGTTCACGCTGTTGATCTCGTACTGGACGAATTTGGTGAGCTTTGCTTTTAGCTACATTTAAAGTGAGCGCACGACGTTGAGCAAAAAGAGCTAATAGTTGCTGATCGGTTTTGGTGATTTGCTCACGTATTTTGTCTAAATTTAACTCATTACTCACGGTATTGTCCTACTTAGTTTAGAAATTGTCTTTTGAATATCGTCGTTCTTTGCCATCGACGTACATGGATGTAGGTACTTAGGTTTTGTCTGGAACCAAAAACCTGTGCCTACATGGATGTAGGTACTTAGGTTTTGTCTGGAACCAAAAACCTGACTATCATCCTGAACATAAAAAAACCTCCGCTTTGGAGGTTTTGGTTAAAGCGTCAAATATTTTTATGCCCTTACTTTAGCTGGCTTAGGTTAAAAGAGTCAACAACTTCCTTATGCAATTTGTTGATAAAAAATCATATAAGGAATATGAGTCGTTAGCATTAAATTTAAGGCAAAGATAAAGCCATGATCGCTAATGAACAACCTAGAGATACAAACCAAACTAACGATCGCAGTGCGCCAACGTTGGCAAGGTATATAATGTTATAAACTATTCTTGCGATAATATAGGTGATCGCTAATTGTTGAATGGTAGTGCCTGTATGGTTGGTTAAAATGGCCAGTAGTAATGCCGGTGCAAATATGATCAGGGACTCAAAAGCATTTTGATGGGCGGCCAATGCACGAGCACCGAAACCCGTAAGTTTAGCTTGTTGTTCGCGTGGGTGATTATTGTCGTAACCGCCTAATTTATTCATCGCATAAGCTACCGGTGCTTTGGCGATAAAAGGGAGTAGGGCTGCGATAATGAGTGTCCAAATTAATAGTGTCATAGTTTTCTCGGTTGTTGGTGTTGTGTTTTTTAGATCATGATGAAGAAACTAGTTATCTTCACTTGCAATCGCTTTAATTAATATTGTTATTTGAATCTAGGTTGAATATTCAACATGCCACGCGTTAATGCATATTGAGCAAAATAATAACTGATCATAATAAAGGCTGATGCATAAGGTATTAGCGTATAAAATTTGTTGATCCCTAACAACGAGTCGGAAACTACAAAACTTAAACCGCCGATAATCAACCATTTATTCGATTTTTCACTCACTAAGGTGGTGAGCGCCATTAGTAAAAGTACGCTCATATAAATCAATACTGGAATAAATAATTCACCTAATCTTGTTGATATTAACGAAAACATTGCTAAACCATAAATGCAGTATGTCGCAATAATTTTGCCACGCTTTTTAGCGAGATCACTTGCAATGGGTTTTAAACTAACGATATAAAAAATATGGGCAAATAAAAATGCTCCTAAGCCAAAAACAAACCAATTAATAGGTTCGTAATCGAGAATAAAATCACCTAGTGCAGAAAAAATCAAACCTGAGAGAAAAATTTTATCGTAATGATTTTTTGCATATTTTAACGTTACACCAATGAGCAATAACATCGGCAATATTTTTACTAACCCGCTAAATGGATAAGAATTGAAAAAACGTGTTAGCACAAAAATACTGGCGAATAATAAAAATAGTAGTGAAGTTGTTTTTTTCATCAGGTAAGTCTTTTTATTTTTATAATTTACTTTTTAAGCTAGTTTATCTTAAAAGTAAAGGTGTTGAAATTACTCAAATTTCTGTTTGGTACTTTTTGTTATTATTTTTTTTTATATAGTGAAAAGTAGGATGATTTGTACATTGTCTATTTAATCAAGGATAAACTCGTTCGACTGATGACTGTGCTTTATAATGTGTCAATATTTCTGTTGATGACAGCTCGTTCTCATCCGTATTAGTGGCTAAAATAAAACAAGATTTTTGTTCTACTGCTTGAGTGATGGCTATTTCGTTTTCTTCAATTTTGGCAATTACTTGCCATTCTATGCATTTCACTTCAGCTCCCTTTTTGGGACGGCCTTTACCATGATAAACTTTATGCTCGATATATTGTGTACCACTTAGTTGATGGTATTTCAGCTTTTTACTTATCTTATTTACACTGTGCTCAGCATCAGTTTTACAGGCAAAACGCTGGGCTTGTAAGTGAAACAATTCCTTCTCCCCCTTATCTTTAGCCCGTTCAACTTGTCGGATTATTGTTTTTTCTACGCGATGGTTCGCCGCTTTAGAATAGAACACTATCCATCGTTGTTTGATATCCATATGTTCAACATCGTTTACCTTGTATTGATAATTATCATCAATTCGTTGCCATTTGTCCTGGGTGATTGCCGATGTTATGAGTGACTTTTCTAGCGCTATCGTAGACGGTACAAGAGTTAGGAACTTTACTTGTGATAAAAACTCAGCATTAGCTTTATGATAAAGTTTACAGTCAGCCACAAGGTACTTAGGGGTTGTACTCTTTTTAAACTCACTAACCAGTGCCTTACTTCTCGCTTTAAAAATAGCGGTGTCAGCACTATTACCATCCCAATTTTTACACGCAAGTGGAATGCCTCCATCTTGGCTAACGATAATTTCTTGTACGACTTGCTTTAAATCTGGGCGGTGAGCTTTACTATGTCCGTGGGTGATTTTAATGATGTTTTCGTCACAACCATCTTCATCAAAAGCGTATTCGCCAGTTAAAGAATGGCTTGTTGTATCAAGTGAATTGAACTTTTTATCCACATTTTCAAGTTTACAGGCTTGTTGTGACACCAATGAAAATAGGCTTTCACAGTCAAAATCAAAACATTGCTCTAGTGTGCGACCTAATTTGTGACGATTGAAGTGCTCTGCTTTTACTCCCTCTCTGAATAAATGCTCAAGCGGTAAATTAGCAAAAAATTGTGGGCTAAGTGATAAAGGGCGGTTAGCAAATCCAAGTCCATTCATGATCATACCTTTAACGGCTTCACCAGGCGTGATCTCTTGTTGCTCGTCTTGAGGGAGGTACTTACCTAATAAAGGCACTATTTTTAAGTCTTCTATAACACCTGCAACAATTCCATGATGGTATAACCGATTGATTTTAATAATTATACTTACCTAAGTTCCGAGGTGGTATTATATCAAATTGATGAATAACTAGGGGAATAATTAGCCATCAATTTAAATAGAAATTTTTCATTTTTGCCTGATCAATGTCTGTTCAACTAGGGTTATTTGTACTTGTGCTAGCTGATCTTTTTTTGTTAACCATTTTTTTACAAAAAGGTTTGCTGCCATCCAACCCGCCGTACCGCCACCTAAAATGACAATTTT
>CAZVPC010000118.1:0-8671 GCA_964629005.1 uncultured Pseudoalteromonadaceae bacterium
CTAATGATATTGATATTGATGATCTCGTTGAAGAAGTTGAACAAAGTCAACAACGAGAAAGTGCGACTGAATTCGATGAAATAAAAGAGGCTGACGATGTTATTGTTGATGAAAAAATTGACGTTACTGATCCTGATGATATTGATGCATTATTAGATGAAATTGGTGTAACACAGCAAGATGCTCCAACAGAGAATATATCGGCAAAAGAGCTTGATAAAGAAGACGATCTTGATGCTGATGAAATCGAAGCATTAATTGACGCCGTAAATGAACCCGATCCTGTGGTGGTGCCGACGGAAATAACTGATCCGGATGATATTGATGCGTTACTGGATGAAATTGGTATCATTCCCCCTGATGACTCACCGATAGAAGATGCAAAAGCGAAGCAAAATTTAACAGGATCTATAGAGGAAGAGCCAGCAGAACTTGATGATGAAGATGAACTTGATGAGGACGATATTGAAGCCATAATTGATGCGGTAAATGAACCTGAGCCAGTTGCCGTGTCTACTGAAATCACCGATCCAGATGATATTGATGCCTTGCTTGATGAAATTGGCGTACCGCCTGAACATGTTGATACTTTATCGCAAGATAAAAATAATGAACTGAGTGATCCAGATGACATTGATGCGTTGCTTGATGAAATAGGTGCTGATATTGCAGACGACGCTAATGAAGCGGATATTACATCGACAGAAAATCTCGATATAACTGATCCAGATGATATTGATGCGTTGTTAGATAATATCTCGGCTGCCAGTGCGGATGAACAAACGAGTAAAGTGCAGCAAGAATTTAACCAAGATAACCAAGATCTTGAGCCACAACCTGTGGAGATGGATATTACCGATCCTGATGATATTGACGCTTTGCTTGATAACTTTAATAGTGAACCTGCAACGAGTAACACGGCTAAACCAAGTGAAATTAAAGTAACTGAAGTTACGGCTGATGGACAGAATTCAGCCGCTCAACAAGAAGTTGAGTCAACCAAAGAACCGCTAAATGATAATGCTAAATGCATTGAAAATTTTACTGAAGAATTTGTTGCTCCTTTTTTATCAGCAGACTTTAGCGACATTCTTGCTGCGGCCGAACCTGAAATTGAACAGCAAGAAGAAACTGCGGATCAAACGGAGGCAGATGATATTGATGCTTTGCTTGATAGTGTTACCGCGGATGAAAATGTTAGTGCAAACGAAACCTTATCAGACGAATTAGATATTGATGCCTTGTTAGAGGGCATTGCGGCAGAAGAACAGCCAACAGATGACGAGTTAGATATAGGTGATGATTTACTCGAAGAAAAGGATAATTCTAAAGCTACGTTAACGACACAAGATACACTCGACGATGATACTTTAGCGGCTTTAGACCATGAATTTGATGAATCAGCTTTGAGCCAACTACTTGATGAAGAAGAAAAGAGTAACCCGAAGACTGATTTAGCACCAGATTTTACTGATAGCGAAGTGCTTGCTGATTTACTGACTGATGAGCCAATAAGCGCTGAACAATCTCAGTCAAGCAGTGAAATTGACGATGATATAGCTCAGCTTGACGCGGTTGAATTTGATCAATTATTGGCTGAAATTAAAGATGAATCGTCCACAAGTACCGATGTTGATGAATTATCAATGGCTATAGATATTGGTGATGAGTTAGACGAAGATAGTGAACTTGATCTTGATGAAGACAGTTCAGCAGATGCTAAACAAGAATTCGTTGGCGTTGATAGCCTTATTTCACAAAGTATGGACGCTATACCAGAGCAAGAACCTTATAAAAAAGAGAATATTGAGGTAGGACTGGATGAATTTCCTGAATTTACCGAAGAAGAAAATTTTGTTGATGTTGATGCTGAAGACGAATCAGGTCTGGCTGAAAAACTCGATCTTGCCAAAGTTTATCTTGAAATGGGTGATGAAGATAATGCTGAAGTTATCTTGATGGAAATATTGGCAAAAGGTGATGAACAACAACAACTCAATGCTAAAAAATTGCTTGAGAAATTTAAAGAATAATATGACTTTTTAGCTCGTTCAGGTGTTTATAAAAACCTGTCATGCCGAATAAACCACGTCATGCTGAATTTATTTCAGTATCGCCTCGTTCCCATGCTCTGCGTGGTAACAGCGAATGTTTGTTTTAGGACGTCTGAGCAATTCATGATCAAGGGGGATCTTTTTATTAATGGTTACTCCCTTGAAAACAGATGTATAATGCTCATTTTTGATTTACAAAGGTGATTAATAGCAATGCGTTACGCTTTAGCGGTTGAATATGAAGGTAAGAATTATTTTGGCTGGCAGCGACAAAGTGAGGTTGTTAGTGTTCAGCAAACGGTTGAAGCAGCTTTAGCTCAAATTGCGGCTCAGCCAATAAAGGTTGTTTGTGCTGGTCGTACCGACACTGGCGTCAATGCTACCAATCAAATCATTCATTTTGATACCGATCAAACTCGCCAAGATGTTGCATGGACATTGGGAGTAAACTCAAAATTACCTAAAGATATTGCCATTAAGTGGGTACGTCATGTTACTGATGATTTTCATGCACGTTTTAGTGCCACAGCAAGACGATATCGCTATATTATCTATAATTCTAATTATCGTCCAGCGATCATGGCGCATGGTTTAAGCTTTTGCCAGTTTAATCTTGATGAAAAATTAATGCATCAAGCGGCGCAAGTCTTAGTGGGAGAAAATGATTTTGATTCTTTTCGTACCGTGCACTGTCAAGCCCATTCGCCAATACGTACTGTGCATCATTGCCAAGTAACACGGCAAGGTGACTTTGTGATCATCGATATAAAAGCGAATGCATTTTTGCATCATATGGTGAGAAATATTGCTGGTAGTTTAATACGAGTGGGTCGTCAAATTGAAACGGTATCTTGGCTGGCGGATGTTTTAGCAGCCAGAGACCGAACGGTTGCAGGGATGACAGCACCGTCAGGCGGATTATATTTTGTTGATGTTGAGTACCCACAACAGTTTAATTTACCGAAAAGTGTTTTAGGCCCTTTATTTTTAACTTAGCACTTTTAGCGGTATAATTAGGCTAAGCAGACCAGTTTTTTGTATGAATAGTACGGTAAACTATGGTTTAATTGCCCGTTTAATTTTAACAGCTCATCGCTAAGCTAAATGATATGTCTATATTGACTTATTTTAGGTTATTCGAACGTTTTTTTAGCGACGTTAGTTGCAGTTAGTTACTAAGTTAAACAAAGTATTTGTGAACTTTGATGATAGTTAACATCAATATTATCAAAAATTTTGGCATCAATAGGTGTAAAGGCGAAAAATAGATTATGAGCTGGATTGAAAAAATTCTTCCAAAAGCAAAAACAACACAAAAGAAAAATATTCCTGAGGGAATTTGGGCAAAGTGTGGCAATTGTAACGCGATGCTTTATAAAGCCGAATTAGATCGTCAAATGTCGGTATGTCCCAAATGTGATCATCACATGCGCATCAGCGCTCGACAACGCATTGAATCATTTTTAGATCAGGGTGAGCGTATTGAGTTAGGCGCTGAATTTGAACCGCAAGATATTTTAAAATTCAAAGATACTAAGCGCTATAAAGATCGTATTGTGGCGGCACAAAAAAATACTGGTGAAAAAGATGCATTGATTGTGATGAAAGGTGAGCTTAATGGTATTCCTATTGTTACAGCAGCGTTTGAATTTGCATTTTTAGGTGGTTCAATGGCCTCGGTTGTTGGTGCTCGTTTTGTTGCGGGTGTTGAGTATTGCTTAACGCATAATTTGCCACTTATTTGTTTTTCTGCCAGTGGTGGCGCTCGCATGCAAGAAGCTTTATTTTCATTGATGCAAATGGCGAAAACGAGTGCGGCTTTAGCAAAAATGAGTGAACAAGGTTTACCTTATATTTCAGTGTTAACCGATCCCACTATGGGCGGCGTTTCTGCCAGCTTAGCGATGTTAGGAGATGTTAATATTGCTGAGCCGAAAGCATTAATCGGTTTTGCTGGGCCGCGTGTTATTGAACAAACTGTACGTGAAAAGTTACCAGAAGGTTTTCAACGTAGTGAGTTTCTGTTAGAAAAAGGCGCTATTGACATGATCGTTGATCGTCGTGAAATGCGTGATACTTTAGCTCGTTTGATCAGTAAATTCATTGCAAACTCTGATTTAGTAGCAAGTTAATGTTCTGATATATAAGAAAATTTATGTTTGAAATCACTAAAAGCCACTTACAAGTTAAAAACTTGTCACAGTGGCTTTGTTATTTAGAAACCATTCACACTGTAGAAATCGATCTAGGGCTTGAACGTATTAAACAAGTAGCTAAGCGCTTAGCCATTGATTTATCGTTTGCTCAAGTGATCACTGTTGCTGGCACTAATGGTAAAGGAACAACCTGTGCTTTTCTGGAAAATGCATTGTTGGGTGAACAAAAAAATGTTGCCGTTTATTCCTCGCCACATATTGAAAAATTTAATGAACGGTTACGATTTAATAAAGTTGATATTGATGATCAAAGCTTGATCTTGGCTTTTGAACAAATTGAATCAATACGAGCAGAAATCAGTTTAACGTATTACGAATACACCACCTTAGCAGCTTTTTTAGTGCTCATGGCACAACAACCAGATGTTATTATTCTTGAAGTTGGTTTAGGGGGACGATTAGATGCAACCAATCTGATCGATGCTAATATCATGGTGTTAACGACAATAGATATTGATCATCAACGCTTTCTAGGTAACGATCGCGAAACCATAGGTTTTGAAAAAGCGGGCATTATGCGTGCTAATAGTCCCGTTATTTTAGGTGATCATAATCCTCCTACCTCGGTGCTCAGTTATGCGCAGCTAATTGGTGCCAAGGTGTTGGTGCGCAAACAGCATTTTGACGCAAGTTTGAATAACAATTGTTGGTGTTGGCATGATCACCAGAATAAATTTTCCAATTTGATCCTGCCGTACATCCCTTTAGATAATGTTGCCACAGCCTTAATGGTATTGACTGAATTGGGTATTGAGCTCAATTCAGTTAAAATAAATGCTTGGCTAAAAGCAACCAAAGTGGCAGGACGCATGGAATTGTTTGCTGGACAACAAGGTGGTGATCAATGCGATGTGATACTGGATGTTGGTCATAATCCGCAAGCCGCTCGATTTTTAGCTCAGCAGTTGCAATCAGGTCATTATCAAAAAGTAAGTGCTGTGTTTGCGATAATGGCTGACAAAGATATTTTACAGGTATTAGAACCATTAGCCGCCATTGTCGATAACTGGTATATTGGTAACCTAGCGATTGCGCGAGCCGCAACAACGGCACAAATAACCGATTGTTTAGTTCAATTAAATCAGCATTATCATTGTTTTGACAATGTTACACAGGCCTATAAAATGGCTTGTAGTGAAACCAAAGAAAAAGAGTTGTTATTGGTGTTCGGTTCATTTTTTACCGTGGCAGAAATTAGAGCGTTGTTAGTAAAATAGACGTGTGCAAATATAAGCAATAACAGCCACAATTATTATTCATCGAGGAGCATTCAGTTTGTCTACACCTTTTCAGAATCGATTGGTTGGTACCATTATAGTTGCTGCTGCGGCAATTATTTTTTTACCGGATGTTTTAAATGGTGAAAAACGAACTCACAATGAATCTTTTGAAGCCATGCCGCCAGCTCCCGATGCCGTTAATATTGTGCCGATCAAAGCCTTTCCGCTTAAAAAATTATCACGAATTCCTCAAGAAACTATTAGTGATGATATTGCCCTTGATGAACAGCTAAATTCGGCTAGTGCGCCTAATGATAGCAGCGCTAAAAATGCGACGGTAAAAATTGCTAAGGTTAGTAAAGATAAAGAATTTAAAGCCATTGATAAGCATAAAAAATCACTAGAGCACGTTAAAAAATCAGTCGTTAAAGCGACTAGCAAGCCCAAGAAAGTTGTGCACAAAAATAGATCAAAGCAAGTGGCAAACCACCCACCTAAGATTGTTGCCAACGATCATGCGTGGGTGATCCAGCTCGGTAGTTTCCGCGAACAGCATAACGTTGATAACTTAATTAAAAAACTGAAAAAAAGTGGCTATACAGCGTTTAGTAAACCGATCAAAACTCGTCGTGGTAACTTAATTAAGGTTTTTGTTGGTCCAGAATTAAATAAAGTCGCGTTGGAAAAAAAATTGACTAGGCTTAAACAACTGACCAATATGCAAGGCAAAATAGCGCGATTTAAAGCAGGAAAATAAAAAACAAAAGATTAGGCACTGTTCCATAAGATTGTTGTCTTATTTTAATATAATGTCAGCAAAATGACAGCGTTATCATTTTGCTGCGATGATGCTACACTTGATCGAATAAATCACTAAGTTTTACTTTAGTCGTATTGAAATGGTGTTAATTATCTTTATTATAAACAATACTGCTAACTTAACAAAAACGTTGCAACATAAGACTTATAAAAATAGCCACAGAGAGTAAAAAGATGAAGGAATTACAAAAATGCTACCCCGTGTCTGAGCAAGCAAAAGCCCAAACACATATAACGGCTGAAACCTATCAAACCATGTATCAACAATCGATAGATAAACCCGATGAATTTTGGGCTGAACAAGCAAAACAATTTATTGATTGGTATAAACCATGGGATAGTGTCAGTAAAATTGATTTGAAAAATTCTGAAGTTAACTGGTTTTTAGGTGCAAAACTTAATGTCAGCTATAACTGTATTGATCGCCATCTACCAGAAAAAGCCGATCACACTGCGATTATTTTTGAAGGTGATGAACCAAGCGATGATCTAAAAATAACCTATCAAGACTTGCATGATCACGTTTGTCGTTTTGCTAATTTGCTAAAACAACGTGGTGTTAAAAAAGGTGATCGTGTTTGTATTTATATGCCGATGATCCCCGAAGTGGGCTATGCGATGCTCGCTTGTGCACGTATTGGTGCAATTCATTCGGTTGTTTTTGGTGGCTTTTCAACTGAATCAATTAAAGCTCGCATCCAAGATGCTGACTGTAAAGTGGTGATCACCGCAGATGAAAGTGTTCGTGGTGGCAAACATATTCCTTTAAAAGCCAATGTTGATGCTGCCATTGTTGATTGTCCTAATGTTCATTCAGTGATTGTTATTGAACGCACCGGTGGTGAAGTAAAATGGAATGATGCCATTGATATTCATTATGCACAGGCTGTTGCTGATCTTTCAGCGGAGTGTGAGCCAGAAATAATGGACGCTGAAGATCCTTTATTTGTTCTTTATACCTCAGGCTCTACCGGCAAACCTAAAGGTGTTGTGCATACCTGTGGTGGTTATCTCTTATATGTAGCGATGACGCATAAATATGTTTTTGACTATCGCGAGGGTGAAGTTTATTGGTGTACTGCCGATGCTGGCTGGATCACAGGACATTCTTACATTTTTTATGGACCGCTTGCTAATGGCGCGACCACGTTGGTGTTTGAAGGTGTTCCTACTTATCCTGATGCGGGTCGTTTTTGGCAGGTTTGTGATAAGCATCAAGTGAACGTATTTTATACGGCGCCAACCGCAATTCGTGCGTTAATGAGTATCGGTAACGAATTGGTTGAAAAGGCCGATCTATCATCGTTGCGATTATTAGGTACCGTTGGTGAACCTATAAATCCAGAAGCTTGGCATTGGTATCATGAAATTGTTGGTAAAGGTAATTGTGCCGTCGTTGATACTTGGTGGCAAACTGAAACGGGCGGTATTATGATCACCTCGCTACCCGGTGCTGTGGCAATGAAACCGGGCGCTGCGGGTAAACCCTTTTTTGGTGTGCAACCGGCTATTTTTGATAAAGATGGCAAGGATCTTAAAGGCGAAGCACAAGGTTTATTGGTGATGACCGGTAGTTGGCCGGGGCAGTTGCGTACTGTTTATGGTGATCATGATCGTTTTTATCAAACATATTTGAGTCAATATCCGGGGAATTATTTTACTGGTGATGGCGCAAAGCGTGATGAAGATGGTTTTTATTGGATCACGGGGCGTGTTGACGATGTCTTAAATGTTTCAGGTCATCGTTTAGGGACTGCTGAAATTGAAAGTGCCTTAGTATTACATCCTGCGGTTGCTGAAGCTGCTGTGGTTGGTTATCCTCATGAAATTAAAGGGCAAGGGGTTTATTGTTATGTGACTTTAATGAATAACGTTGCCCAGTCTGATGAATTATTAAATGAGTTAAAAGAGTTTGTTGCTAAGGAATTAGGGCGTTTTGCCAAACCTGATTATGTGCAATTGGCTCCGAGTTTACCTAAAACACGTTCAGGTAAGATTATGCGTCGTATTTTACGTAAAATTGCCGAAAACGAGTTGGAGAATTTAGGTGATACCTCAACGCTTGCTGATCCAGCCGTGGTTAACAATTTAATTGAACATCGAATTGTGCATGGTGCTTAGCGATAACCCTAGTTTGTAACTATTTAAAAGCGCCATTTGGCGCTTTTTTTATTTATTTACATATTCCTATCTATACGAACTAAAAGTTATGCTGTAATATATTACTTACAAACAGCGTCTCATTTAATTTACACTTGAGAAGTTTAGCTAAATTGAGCCATTAATAACTCATGTTCTATTTTTCATATTGGTATTACACCACTACCGTCTATTTTAACCTAGATTCGCGTCCAACTGCTGA
>CAZVPC010000119.1:0-2860 GCA_964629005.1 uncultured Pseudoalteromonadaceae bacterium
ATATTGAGCGACTTTCAGCGGTCACTTCGGGGATTAAAGATATTCGTCAAGCCATTGAAAAAGCGCAGCATCGTCGCAAGACAAATCAGCGTAGAACCTTGTTGTTTGTTGATGAGGTGCATCGTTTTAATAAGTCTCAGCAGGATGCATTTTTACCTTTCATTGAAGATGGCACCATTATTTTTGTTGGCGCGACCACTGAAAATCCTGCCTTTGAACTTAATCAAGCCATTTTATCAAGAGCACGAGTTTATCAATTAAAAAAACTTTCTGAGACTGACTTACAGCAAGTGTTACGTCGTGCACTTAAGCTCATCAATAAAAATAGCGCTAAAATCACTATAACAATTGATCAACAAGCAACTAAAACGATTGTTGCTAGCGCTAGTGGTGATGCGCGTCGATTATTGAATTTGCTTGAGCATTGCTTTGAATTATTGATGCAGCAAAATAATGACAGTTTGCAAACACAATTAATGATCACCAGTAAGCAGATCCTTGAGCTGGCGGGTAATAAAATACCGTTATATAACAAAGGTGGTGACGCTTTTTATGATATGATCAGTGCGTTTCATAAATCGGTACGTGGCTCTGATGCCGATGCTGCTTTATATTGGTATGCTCGTATTTTAACAGGCGGTGGCGATCCGCTTTATGTGGCTAGGCGGTTGTTGGCTATTGCTAGTGAAGACATTGGCAATGCCGACCCACGAGCAATGCAATTGGCAATCAATGCGTGGGATACTTTTATTCGTGTCGGCCCAAGTGAGGGGGAACGAGCGATTGCACAAGCCACCATCTATTTAGCTTTGGCTCCTAAAAGCAATGCGGTTTATCGGGCTTTTAATGCCGCTAAAGTGTTAGCAAAAGAAACGGCAAATTTAGACGTGCCAGCTCATTTGAAAAATGCGACCAGTTCAATAACGAAAGTATTGGGGCATGGTCAAGATTATCGTTATGCTCATGATGAAGAACATGCTTTTGCCGCAGGAGAGAATTATTTTCCTGAAGACTTTAACAACCATCGTATCTCGACTAATTTTTATCAACCGACTGAGCGCGGTTTAGAAAAAAAATTAAAAGAGAAACAGCAATTTTTAAATCAACTAAACAGACAAAGTTATGTTAAACGCTATTAATACTTTTTCGCTTTACGCTTTTGTTGCCATTGGTGGTGCCTGTGGTGCTAGTTTACGCTTTTTTATTTCTCAATTAGTCTTAAATTGGCTTGGCAAAGCATTTCCTTTTGCCACCTTGACCGTTAATATTATTGGTTCGTTATCGATGGGCGTGCTTTATGGTTTTTTAGAGCAAGGAACTTTAGAGTTAACCGTACATCGAACGTTAATCGGTATCGGTTTTTTAGGTGCATTTACAACGTTTTCAACATTTTCTTTAGATAGTTTATTGTTGATCCAACAAGGTGATTTAATAAAAGCTGGGTTGAATATTGTATTGAATGTAGTCTTGTGTATACTCGCCGCTGCGCTTGGTATTTACCTAGTTTCTCATAAGTAAGAAACTTATAAAGAAGAAACGAACGAAGTAAAAATTTTTAACTTACAACGAATGATATAATTATGCTTGATCCAAAATTATTTAGAAATGACATAACAACAACAGCTGCCGCATTGGCAAAACGTGGTTATCAACTTGATACAGAAAAATTAACGGCATTAGAACAACAACGCAAAGCTATTCAAGTAAAAACGCAAGAACTACAATCGCAGCGTAATAACCGCTCAAAATCTATCGGTCAAGCTAAGGCGCGTGGTGAAGATATTCAACCGTTACTAGCCGAGGTTAGTGAGTTAGGTGAGGCTTTAGATCTCGCCAAAGAACAGCAAAATAGTGTGTTGGCAGAGATTAATATGCTTGTGTCGGCAGTGCCTAATCTTATTGACGACTCTGTACCTCATGGGGCAAGTGAAGATGATAATGTTGAAATTCGCCGTTGGGGAACACCACGAGAATTTGATTTTGAGATAAAAGATCATGTTGATGTTGCTGGTGCGTTAGCTAAGGGGCTAGATTTTGAAAGTGGCGCTAAATTAGCGGGTACACGTTTTGTGGTGATGCGTGGTAAAATTGCGCGTATGCATCGAGCGTTGGCGCAATTTATGTTAGATACGCATACCGAAGAACATGGTTATCAAGAGATGTATGTACCCTATTTAGTTAATCACGATTCATTATATGGTACGGGTCAATTACCTAAGTTTGGTGAAGATTTATTTCATACTCAATTAAATAGTCGTACTTTTTCATTGATCCCCACCGCAGAAGTACCGTTAACCAATTTAGCTCGTGATGTGATTTTTGAAGAAGCAGAGCTGCCCATAAAAATGACGGCACATACACCATGTTTTCGCAGCGAAGCCGGATCGTCAGGGCGTGATATTCGTGGTTTAATTCGACAGCATCAATTTGATAAAGTTGAAATGGTACAGTTAGTGAAGCCTGAAACCTCATTTGCAGCATTAGATGAATTAACGCGTCATGCAGAAATTATTTTAGAAAAACTCGAATTACCTTATCGTACCGTGGTGCTTTGTACTGGCGATATTGGTTTTAGTGCCACTAAAACGTTTGATTTAGAGGTTTGGTTACCAGCACAAAATACCTATCGTGAAATATCTTCGTGCTCGAATATGGGCGATTTTCAAGCTCGTCGTATGCAGGCACGCTTTAGAAATAGTGAAACTAAAAAACCAGAATTATTGCATACTTTAAATGGTTCTGGTTTAGCGGTAGGGCGCACCTTAGTAGCGATAATTGAAAATTATCAACAAGCCGATGGCAGTATTGATGTGCCTAAAGTTTTACAACCTTATATGAATGGTTTAACCAATATTTGTAA
>CAZVPC010000119.1:2960-4811 GCA_964629005.1 uncultured Pseudoalteromonadaceae bacterium
CCGCCTACGGTTTTAATGCCTGTGTGACGCAGGCGGACACATATTTACGCGTTCACTTTATTTTTGAACAATTTTTCAATTGGTCAGGTCTTGTAAATCGAAGCCTTTTATTTTTGGAAAAAACTTTGCTGCGTAGTATTGCTTTACAACTTATTTTTTTTATCATTATTTTTAATTTAGCTTCTTGGTTTCGTGAATCAAGCATGCTTGCCAATGATACACCCATCGCTCAAAATAATTATCAAGTGCAACGCTTAAACGGCGAGTCTTTATTTTTACAAGCTCAAGGAAAAACCACGGTACTTTATTTTTTTGCTCCTTGGTGTCAAATTTGCAATTTAAGTATTGAAAATTTAGAAGCGATACATCAAAAAAATAAAAATATTGATATTATTGCTGTTGCGCTAGATTATGCTGATAAAAAATCGGTAGTTGATTTTGCTCAGCGCCATCAACTTACTTTTCCAGTTGTTTATGGCACGACAGCAGTGAAAACAGCATTTAAAATTAAAGCGTACCCAAGTTATTATATTATTGACAAAGAAAATACTATTATTGGTCGTTCCTTGGGATATTCTACAGAAATGGGGCTTTATCTTAGAACTTTATAGTTATTGAGTGTGGTAGTTCGAAATTATTATGCTTCTGCTTTTTAACTTGTTTGTGTACACTAGTGTTTGACAATGTTAATGAACAAAAAATAATTTTATGCAAATATCGGCTAATTTCGACAGTGGTAACATCCAAGTTATCGACATCACTAACAAAAACAATATCCAACTTGCAATAAATAAAGACAATCAGTCAGATTTTTTTCAATGGTTTCATTTTAAACTTCATAATACCGAGCGTGGTGAACATACACTGCATATAACCAATGCGAGCCAGTCGGCGTATGTTGAAGGTTGGCAAAACTATAATGCTGTTGCCTCCTATGATCGAGAAACTTGGTTTCGGGTTCCCACCGAATATGATCATGAAAAACTCACCATAAAATTCACTCCAGAATATGACTCAGTTTATTTCGCTTATTTTGCCCCTTATAGTTACGAACGCCATCAAGATTTGCTCCATAGTGCACAATTGAATATTGATTGTCAGTTGCAGGTGTTAGGGCAAACCCTTGATGGACGTGATATTAGTCTCTTAAAAGTAGGTGAGGCGGGTGATGGTAAAAAAGTTATTTGGTTAACCGCTCGTCAACACCCCGGCGAGTCCATGGCTGAATGGTTTATGGAAGGTTTTATTGAACGTTTACTTGATGAAGACGATGGCGTTGCACGTTCATTATTAAATAAGGCGGTATTTTATTTAGTGCCTAACATGAACCCAGATGGGAGTGTTCGGGGTCATTTACGTACTAATGCGGTTGGTACTAATTTAAATCGCGAATGGCAAACTCCGTCAATGGAGAAAAGTCCTGAAGTGTTTTTAGTTCGTGAAAAAATGTTGGCGACGGGCGTTGATTTACATCTTGATATTCATGGTGATGAAGCATTAGCGTTTAATTTTGTTGCTGGCGGTGAAGGCACTCCTTCGTACAATGAGCGCATTAAGTCGCTTGAAGAGCAGTTCAAAATGTTTTTAGTGAAAATTACACCTGAATTTCAAATTGAACAAGGTTACGATAAAGATGAACCGGGTCAAGCTAATTTAACCGTTGCTTCAAGTTGGGTTGGTGAACAGTTTAATTGTTTGGCTTTTACTATAGAAATGCCGTTTAAAGATAATGATTTGTTGCCAGATCATAGTTTTGGTTGGTCAGATGCGCGTAGTAGTTTATTTGGTCGTGATGTTTTAACGACTATTTATCATGTGGTAGATGATTTACGTTAGAATAGTTGTTTGTTA
>CAZVPC010000119.1:4911-8637 GCA_964629005.1 uncultured Pseudoalteromonadaceae bacterium
TTTGGTGGGCCTGGTGCGGTATTTTGGATGTGGGTTGTTGCCTTTTTTGGCGCGTCAACGGCTTATGTTGAATCAACGCTAGGGCAAATTTACAAAGAAGAATGTGAGGGCAGTTATCGTGGCGGCCCTGCGTATTATATTGAAAAAGCCATGGGACAAAAATGGTATGCATGGCTGTTTGCTCTCTCTACTATCCTCGCTTGTGGTTTATTACTTCCCATGGTGCAGTCAAATGGTATTGGTGAAGCAATTGAGCAAGTATTTGGTGGTTCTGCAACCGTAGATACCGTATTAGGTGTCATTAGTTACACTAAAATTTACACCGCCACAGCAATCGTTTTATTGCTCGGTTTTATTATTTTTGGTGGCGTTAAGCGCATTGCCCATTTTACTCAAGTGGTCGTGCCTTTTATGGCGCTTGCTTATATTATTGTTGCCGTGGTGATTATTGGTTTAAATATTGAGCAATTACCCAAGGTATTTATGTTAATTGTTGGTGATGCATTTTCTCCCATGGCGGGTTTTGGCGCTGCGGTGGGTTGGGGCGTTAAGCGTGGTGTTTATTCAAATGAAGCAGGGCAAGGAACAGGCCCCCATGCCGCCGCCGCCGCTGAAGTTGAACATCCTGCTCAACAAGGCTTAGTACAAGCATTTTCTGTTTATATTGATACACTATTTGTTTGTTCAGCTACCGCTTTTATGATTTTGATCACTGGCGCTTATAATGTGCATGGCGTTGGTGATACTTTTATCGTACAAAATATTGCTGCTGACGTTGCTGCTAATAGCCCCGTTTATACACAAATGGCGGTTGACCGAGTTTTCAATGGTGTAGGTAAGCCTTTTATTGCCGTGGCTTTATTCTTCTTTGCTTTTACCACTATTTTGGCTTACTACTTTATCGCCGAAAATAATGTTTATTACATTCGTCGTACCTTAAAAATACCCGCATTAAACTTTTTTCTTAAATTATTACTGATGAGTGCAACGTTTTACGGCACGGTAAAAGCGGCAGATATTGCATGGGGAATGGGTGATATTGGTGTTGGTATTATGGCATGGTTAAATATTGTTGGTATTTTGATCATCTTTTTTATGGCTAAACCCGCCATTAAAGCGTTAAAAGATTATGAACAGCAACAAAAAGCCGGTGTGAAAAAATATACTTTTGATCCCATTAAACTGGGTATAAAAAATGCCACTCTTTGGGAAGAAAAATTAAAAAATAACGATTGATTTAACTGCTGATGAAAAGTTATTAGCAGTAGATTAGTTGGTAAAATCTTTACCGTTGTTAGTGTTAAATTTGTAAAATTGAACACAGGTAATTAAATAATGGAAAATATGTAATGGAAAAAGTACGTTTAACTCAGTATTCACATGGCGCAGGTTGTGGTTGTAAAATTTCACCTGCGGTGTTGGAGCAAATGCTACAAACATCTTTAAAGTTACCTGATTTTCCACAATTGTTGGTTGGTAATCAATCTAAAGATGATGCAGCAGTTTTTGATATTGGTGGTGGTCAAGCGGTAATTTCTACCACTGATTTTTTTATGCCAATCGTTGATGATGCCACTGATTTTGGTAAAATTTCGGCTTGCAATGCGATCAGTGATATTTATGCCATGGGTGGTAAACCCATTATGGCTATTGCCATTTTAGGTTGGCCGGTAGCTAAATTATCTACAGCAATAGCCCAACAAGTGCTTGATGGTGCTCGCGAAATTTGTTTAGCTGCGGGTATACCTCTTGCTGGCGGACATTCAATAGATGCTCCAGAGCCGATTTTTGGTTTAGCGGTTACAGGGATTGTTGCAACCCAAAAAATAAAGCAGAATAATCAAGCAAAAAAAGGCGATATACTTTACTTGTCTAAACCGTTAGGTATTGGTATTTTAGCGACCGCAGAGAAACAGCAACAGTTATTAGCTGAACATGCTCAATTAGCACCTACTGCGATGAAAACGCTAAATATTGCGGGCATGACTTTTGCTGACATAGCTGCCGTTCATGCGATGACTGATGTTACTGGGTTTTCGCTTTTGGGTCATTTGCTTGAAGTTTGTCAAGGAAGTGGGTTAGGTGCTGAGTTATATTTTGATCAAATTCCAATGTTTGCACCTTTGCCCTATTATATTGAAAAAGGTTGCATTCCTGGTGGTTGCCAACGTAATTTTGATAGTTTTGCTCACCATGTTAGCCAACTAAGTGATTTTCAAAAAGCGGTATTATGTGATCCACAAACAAGTGGTGGTTTACTGGTTGCAGTAGATCCTAGTGAACAGCAATTTTTTGAACAACAGGCGCAGGCGCAAGGAATGAATTTATCTCCTATAGGTAAAATGGTTGCACAACAGTCTAAATTTATTATCGAAATAAAATAATTATGAACGTGGTTAATGATTTTCATAACCTTTTTTTAGAGCAAAGACCATTAATTGATTTACGGGCGCCGATAGAATTTGAAAAAGGTGCTTTTTCACAAGCCGTAAACTTGCCGTTAATGACCAATGAAGAGCGTACGCAAGTTGGTATTTGTTATAAACAACAAGGCCAGCAAGCCGCTATTGTGCTGGGTAATCAATTAGTTTCAGGACAAGTACGTCAACAAAGATTAACGCGTTGGTTAAACTTTTGCCAACAGCATCAGCAGGGTGTTATTTATTGTTTTCGTGGTGGCTTACGTTCGCAAACGGTTCAACAATGGTTACTTGAAAATGGCATTAATTATCCTCTCGTACAAGGTGGCTACAAAGCGCTGAGAAACTTTTTACTGACACAAATTGAGCATATTGCTCAACACCCGCTACTTTTGGTCGCGGGTAATACTGGCTCAGGTAAAACAGAACTGTTAACACAATGTGCTCACAGTTTAGACTTAGAAGGGGCGGCACATCATCGCGGCTCTAGTTTTGGTGCCTTTGTAACACCACCAGCAACACAGATTAATTTTGAAGATAAGCTGGCGGAACAATATATTAGCCGACAATATCGTTCTTTTGAACAAAATATAGTGCTAGAAGACGAAGGCCGTTTAATTGGTCATGTGCATTTACCGTTGTCTCTTGAAAAAGCGATGCAAATGGCAAAGGTTGTTGTATTAGTGAGATCTTTTGAATATCGTTTAGAACGTTTGCTTAATGAGTATGTTATTGAAATGGCATCTAAATTCATTTTAAAATATGGCTCTGAGCAAGGAGCAGTGGCATTTAGAGAGTATTTACAACAGGGGTTGTTTCGAGTCCGTAAACGCTTAGGCTCACAGCGCTATATTAGCTTAGAACAAGCGATGAATGCTGCTTTTTTAAGCCAAAAAGAAGATGACATGCGCGTTCATTTAAATTGGTTAGCGCCGTTACTGCAACATTACTATGATCCTATGTATCAATATCAATTGTTGCAGAAAAAGCAGCGTATAGTTTTTCAAGGATCAGAAAAAGACTGTTTAGCTTTTTTTAATCAAAAATAATGCATTACTTAAAATGTGCTTGATTTCAACGCGAAGTAAGATCAAACGTTAACTTATATTTTAGTTGCAATTAGCTTGTGTGCTGCTAGAATACGCGCTCTTTCGTCATCAATGCTGAATTAGTGTTTGGCTTGATGCGGTTTTACGCTATTAATTAGGTTAATTAATAGCAACACACTAAAGGTAAAAATTATGTCTTTAAATGCAGAACAAAAAGCAGCAATTGTTGCAGAATACGCTCAAAAAGAAGGTGATAC
>CAZVPC010000120.1:0-8631 GCA_964629005.1 uncultured Pseudoalteromonadaceae bacterium
GTGCAAGATAGCGCGCAAGGTTTATTGATCCATTTATGGCTTAAAACTAAACAGGGTGCTGTGCATTTAGTCGTTGAAAATGAACTGGCGGTATTTTTTATTGAACAAAATATTAGTCAAAAAGCCCAACAATTACTACTTGAACAGCAACTTAATTTTGCCAAAATAACAAACCTAGATCTTAAAACATTTAAGCAACAAAAAGTGAGCGCTATTTATTTTACGCGTTTAAGTGAATTTTATGCTGCCAGAGAGTTTTTACAAAATGTCAATATAAAGTGTTATGAGGATGATATTCGCCCAGATGAGCGTTATTTAATGGAGCGCTTTATTACGGCTAATATTGATTTTTTGGGTAACGAACAAACCTTTTATAAAGCAAGGTCTCCTCAACAAAGTAACGGTCAACAAAGCTACCGAAAATTCAAACAAGTAAAGTGCAAAAGCAAGCCGTTAACAGATGTGCACCAAGTAGAACTTACGCAAGTTTCAATTGATATAGAATGTGCAATGGATGGGTGTTTATATTCTATTGCCGCCTACAGCGAACAATTAAGTAAAAATAAAAACCAAATTGTATTTATGATCGGCAAAGAGCAAGAATGCGAGTTAGATACTATCGTTTGGGTTAATGATGAAGGTGAGTTGTTAAGGCAATTTATTACTTGGATAAATCAAACTGACCCTGACATTATTATCGGTTGGAATGTGATTGCTTTTGATATGCAGTTATTACAAAAACGCTGTGACTTGCTGGCTATTAAGTTTGCTATTGGTCGTGATAGAACCGCGCCATATTGGCGAAAAAATAAAAATAGTGAGCAAGTTTTTATTGAGATAGCAGGACGAGTGGTACTGGACGGTATTGATTTGTTAAAAACTGCTACTTATAACTTTCCCAGTTTTTCATTGGACAACGTTGCCAACACCTTACTGGGTATCGGTAAAAAGGTTGATGACGTTGACAATAGAATTGAAGAAATCAATCATAACTTTCATCATAACAAACCAGCGTTAGCTGCCTATAATTTAGAAGATTGCCGTTTAGTATGGTTGATTTTTGCAAAAACTGATTTACTTGCTTTTGCAATGTTGAGATCGCAATTAACAGGATTGGCTATTGATCGTGTTGGCGGTTCAGTGGCGGCATTTACTAATTTGTATTTACCTAAATTACATCGCAGTGGGTATGTAGCACCAAATATGGGAGATGGACAATCAGATCTAATATCACCCGGTGGTTATGTAATGGACTCTACCCCTGGGCTTTATCACAATGTATTGGTGCTTGATTTTAAATCACTGTATCCAAGTATTATTCGCACTTTTGCTATTGATCCTATGGGGTTAATTGAAGGCTTGTTGGTACAAAAAAGTTTGCCAGCAAAAGTAATCGCGGGTTTTGATGGTGCTTATTTTGCCCGAGAAAAACATTTTTTACCCGATATTATTCGCTCATTATGGGCAGAGCGAGACAAGGCAAAAAAAGATAAAAATGCAGCATTATCGCAAGCGATCAAAATTATTATGAATTCGTTTTATGGTATTTTAGGCTCAACGGGGTGTCGATTTTTTGATCCACGTTTATCAGGCTCTATTACTAAACGTAGCCATCAAATTTTAAAAACGACTAAAGCATGGCTTGAAAATAAAGGTTTACAAGTGATTTATGGGGATACGGATTCTATTTTTGTTCATATTGGTGAAAAATACGATCGGCAATCAAGTACAGCTTTAGGTAGGAAAATTCAGGATGAAATTAATGTTTATTGGCGAGACAAAATACACACTGATTTTAATGTTGAAAGTGAATTAGAAATTGAATTTGAAACGCATTTTACCCGTTTTTTAATGCCGACTATACGTGGCTCTGAGGCGGGCACCAAAAAACGTTATGCGGGATTAGTGTTAGAGGGAGATCAGCAAACCAGCAAACAAAAAATTATTTTCAAAGGGCTAGAAAGTGTGCGTACCGATTGGACTGAACTAGCCAAAGTTTTTCAGCGTGAGCTTTATCATAAAGTATTTAACGATTTACCCGTTGCTGATTATGTTCGTACAACCGTTGAAAAAACCTTGGCAGGAGAGTTTGACCAGCAGTTAATTTATCGTAAGCGTTTGCGCCGTAAACTAAGTCATTACGTTAAAAATGTGCCACCACATGTTAAAGCGGCACGTTTTGCTGATGAAATAAATGCCAAACAGGGCAAATCATTAAAATATCAAAATAGAGGTTGGATCGAATATTACATCACCCTAAATGGTCCGCAAACTAAAGAATATTTGTCTGCATCTTTAGATTATCAATTTTATATTGATCGACAATTAGAGACAGTAGCCGATGGTATTTTACCTTTTATTGGTACTAGCTTTACTGAAATTGTTGATAGTCAACTGGGTTTGTTTTAAAAATTATTCCATTTTGGCTAATTAATTGGTGCATACAAGCTTGATCCAAGGTATAACTACTTTATTGTTTAGACGGCTAGACTTCTTTGTTTGGCCTTTATTTTCCTTTAATAAGTGATTGTTGCCTACATGAAAAAGATCATGAAAAAAAATACTAAATTAGATACTCAAATTGTTACTGCTGGGCGTAAAGCTGAATTTACTAATGGCGTAGTAAATCCCAGTGTGACTCGTGCCTCTACAGTGGTATTTAACACTGTGGCTGAAATGAATCATGCCTTGGTGAATCGTCATAACAATACCATGTTATATGGTCGTCGTGGCACCACCACCGCGTTTGCTTTTCAAGACGCTATGGTTAAGCTTGAAGGTGGTGCTGGTTGCGCGCTTTATCCATCTGGCACCGCAGCTATCACTAATGCCATTATTTCATTTGTTGCAGCCGGTGATCATATTTTAGTGGTTGATAGCGTCTATGAACCGACCCGTGATTATTGCGATAAAATTTTAGCTAAATTAGGTGTAGAAACGACGTATTACGATCCTATGATCGGTGCTGACATTGCAGCACTGATAAAAGCAAATACTAAGCTGGTTTTTTTAGAATCCCCCGGTTCAATCACCATGGAAGTACAAGACGTACCCGCGATTGCCAAAGTAGCACATCAACATAATTGTATAGTGATGCTTGATAACACTTGGAGTGCGGGTATTAATTTTCAACCCTTTGACTATGGTGTTGATATTTCAGTACAGGCGGCAACTAAATATATTGTTGGTCATTCTGACGTGATGCTTGGTACAGCCACCGCCGTGGAAAAATATTGGCCGCAATTACGTGATAACAGTTATCTAATGGGGCAATGTACTTCACCAGACGATATATATTTAGCACTGCGTGGTATTCGTACCATCGGTGTTCGTTTAAGACAACATCAACAAAGTGCGTTAAAAGTTGCAACTTGGTTAAGTAAACGAGCCGAAGTGGCAACCATTTTACATCCTGCGTTTGCATCAAATCCGGGCCATGAATTTTATCAACGAGACTTTACTGGCGCTAATGGTTTATTTTCGTTTGTACTTAATCGTGGAGATAAAGAGGCAGTAACCGCTTTATTAGATGGTATGCAGCATTTTAAAATGGGCTATTCGTGGGGCGGATTTGAAAGTTTAATTTTAGCTAACCATAATGTGAACAACATTCGCTCTGTCACCTCATGGCCTTATCAACATGCACTTATTCGGTTACATATTGGTTTGGAAGATGTGGATGATTTAATTGAAGATTTAGATAAAGGTTTTACGCGTTTGAATCAATATTGATATAATTTCATTTAAAATCAGTTGTTTGTATGGTTATTTGTTAGCGTGCTCTTATGTTTAATTCATTATTTATGTTTACAGCTAAGTGCTTAGGTTAACACTTTTCTTGGTTACAATTTATGCATAGCAAATCGCTTTATTTATGCTATGCTCAAATTATAGTGTTAAAATCCTGTTAATTAAAATGTTCAATTAATCAAACCGTTATACTATTTTAAGGAATGAAAAAATGATAACTAAAAACAAATTTATTTTAATGTTAGCTTTTGTCTTGTTTGGCACTAATACATGGGCGGGTAGTTTTCATTCATGTCAAGATGCAAAGTGCAAAGATTATTTTAAAGCCTTTGAGCGCAGAGCAAAAGAAGGAAAAGTGCAAGCGATAGCGACCTTGGCTGAATTTTATTATCAAGGTTATGGCGTTGAGAAGAATGACAAACTTGCGCTTAAGTATTACCGCAAAGCAGCGAATAGAGGCGCTTCTAGAGCGCAATATAAACTAGGAATGATGTATATTCTTGGTGAAGCAGGTACCCATGATGTTGATAAAGGTATTGCTCTTTTGACCAAATCAGTGAAATTGTATTCAACAGATGGCAATAAAAATGCTGCCTATATACTGGGCTTAATTTATTACAGTGATAAGTTTGGTAAACAAGATTTTGCCAAAGCCGATATATGGTTAGCGGAAGCATACAGCAATCACCATTATGGGATACCAGAAGTTATAGGTTATATGCGCTCGCGTAATAACTTTACTGATATAAATTTTCCTCAATTGTCGGCAGCGATAGCCAAACGACCCTTAGTGACTAATGCAAAGGGGAAATTAAGTTGGTTTAAAGATGATATGGAAGTCGTTACAATTCAAGGGGTTAGTTTAGAGACGCGACTAGATAAACAACTGGTAAGCCTGAGAAGTAGACATGTTACGGTTGGTACCCGATTGCAATCTCGTAGTTGTGCTGAAACACCAGCTTGTTTGGCTTATTCACGCTATGATCTTTTTGGTAGTGGTCTTGTTGCTTGGTCTCCATTTATGTGAAAATGAAATGATATTTAGCTACAGTTTTTAGTCGATTATTAGCGCTTGGCTTCAGACCTAATACCTAAATCATTAGCTGAGGTAAGCTAAGTTCTGCATCTTCATGTAGTTTGGCTATCATTTAAAAAGTAATAAATAAATAGCTGATTAATTATGTTGTTTAATTAAGCCGTCAACTCTTTTAAGGAATGAATACAATGACTAGATATAAACTAACTTTAACATTAATTTTTGCTTTGTTTGCTACTAACACATGGGCTGTAGGTAATAAAAATGCATGTCAAGAGTCACAATGTAAAGCTTATTTCAAGGCATTTAAAAGAAACGCTCACGAAGGAAAAGCGGAAGCAATGGCAACCTTGGCTGAATTATATTACCAAGGTTATGGTACTAAAAAGAATGATCGAATGGCACTGAAATATTACCGCAAGGCGGCGAATAAAGGTGTTGGTAGAGCGCAATATAAAGCGGCTTTAATGTATTTACAAGGAGACTACAAAAACGTTGATCTGGGTATTTTGTATTTAAAAAAAGCCTCAGTAAAAGGTATTAGAAATTCAGATTATGTGTTAGGAATGCTTTATTACAGCCAAAAATTTGGTAAACATGACTTAGCTGAAGCCGATAAATGGTTGGCTAAGGCTTATACCCGTCAGCATTATGCAATACCTGAATTTATTGCTTATATTCGATCTTTTGAAGCGATAACTGCAACTAACTTTCCATTATTAAGCGTGGCTATGGCGAAAAGACCTTTGATAGTAAATATTGATGGCCAACTAAGTTGGAATAATACTACTGAAGTTATCACCATCTCTTCACCTAGTTTAGAAGCACGTTTAAATGCTCAATTAGTCGCACTTAGGTTTAAAAATAGAGCGTTGGGCTCAAGATTATCAGGAGTTAGTTGTAAAGAAAAGGTGGGTTGTTCAGGTTTAGCTGGAGATGCGTTTAGTGATCCTTTAGGGTTGGTACCACCTTTTATTAGTTATTAGTTATTAGTTATTAAATAAGCTAAATGAGGTAGCACAAGTGCCTTTTACTAAGGCCTTTGCAGTCGACTTGAATCGACTACAGAGGCCTTTTATTTTAGTTAACTAATCGCTACGGTGATAGTTTATTTTTTAAGTAGAGCGAAGATTTTCTTAGCAATATCGGTATTATCTTGGTAGCCGTTAAACAATTCTTTATTTTCACCAAAAGCAAAAACAGGTACATCAATGGCGGTATGACCACCAGAGGTCCAGCCGGTGTTTGTTCTGGTGTTAATTATTTTTATCACTGTTTTTAACACTGCTTTTTGAATAGCTGAAGCATGTTTGTCAGCGTACATGTTATGAGAAGAGTCTTGTTTTGGCGTTTTTTTACTGTTGATCAGTAAGGTTAATTCTTCTTGGCTTAGGGAAAAGTTAAATAGTTTATCCGCTACTCTTTTATTGATAATCTTAGTTACGAGTTGTTTGGCGATGAAATTAACCGAATGTTTCATCGTGCGCAATATGCTAGGGTTCCATTCGTATTTACCATTAGCCGCAACCGTTAATCCGCCTGTGCTGTGATCAGCGGTAACAATAACTAAGGTATCAGGATGTTTTTTCACAAAATCTTCTAAGTACTCTAACGTTTTAGCTAAATCATCCATTTCGCCCATCGCATCGGTAATATCATTACCATGGCCACCCCAATCTATTTGGCTACCTTCAATGAGCATAAAAAAGCCCTGTGTATTTTTTGCATCAACTAAATGTTGAACTGCTGCTTTAGTCATTAACGCTAACCGGTGAGTATTTTTGTCATCAAGAGCCCAAGGTAAACCTTTGTTAGCAAACAAACCCAATACGGGCTGTTTTTTTGGTAAATTTTCTAATTGCTGATAATTATCAAGATAATAAACCCCTGATTTTTTAAGTTCTTCAACTAGGTTTCTGTCATTACGAATAAAGTATTTCCAGCCACCGCCAAGTAATATATCGGTTTGCCAACCGTCATCTACATAACTGTCAGCAATTTGATCATAGTTTTGTCGGCTTTCGTTGTGCGCTAAATAACCGGCTGGCGTGGCATGATTAACTTGTGATGTGACAACGACACCAATACTTTTACCCAGTTTTTTGGCGGTAGTTAATACGCTGGTTAATGTTTTTTTATTGACGTCAACACCAATAGCGCCGTTATAACTTTTAACACCCGTTGCTAGTGCTGTTGCGGCGGCGGCAGAGTCGGTAACATAGCCGGAAACTGGAGCAGGATAAGTACTACTCATGCCGACTAAGTGTCGATCAAATACTGTTTCTTCAATCAAATCTGTGTTCGGATCGTCATGATAATATCGATAGGCGGTGGTGTAAGCTGGGCCCATACCGTCACCGATCACCATAATAATATTTTTTGGGGTAGCATAAGCGTATGTAATGCTGCAACTAGTTAAAATTAACGCGGATATTAATTTTTTCATAAAGATCCTATAAATTAAGGTTTAAGTTTTAAATCGAGCCATACTAGGCGATGATCAGATGAAGCATGTCGGTTTGCAATTAAACGAAAAGCTTCATCCTCTTTGGTGGGCCAAAACACACCAGAATTTGATATTTGCCAGTCAAGCACTGAGGGCAAAATATAATCAGCACGCATTCCCCAATAAGCGGTATGATAGCGACCATTTTTATTGCTAAGTGCATGTTTTTTTGCCCCGAGACTTTGTGGCTTTGCATCTTGGATCAGCGGACTATTTAGCAACAAACTGATGCCAGAATATATGGCATCACCCTCTACATTAGAGGCATTTTGATCGCCTAAAATAATAAACGGTTGAGCTGACGCTAAACCACCGTAGTGATTTTTATCGTCGTAAATATAATCAGCTTTATTGGGAGTGATATAGTCATGCCAAAAGCGAATTTCATCGTGGTTACGTTTACCATTACGATCTTCTGCGCCATCAAACACGGGCGGTGTAGGGTGGCTAGCTAGTATATGGATAATTTGATCATTTATTTTTACGGGAATATCCCAATGAGATTTTGAAGATAAACGAAATCCCTGCCAAGCTGACTTGCTGTACCATGGTTGTTTTGTTTTTGGATCAAAAGGTTGTAATGCATTGGGCATATCTTTCCATTTGAATAATTGAAAGCTGCGAATATTTTTATAATCAATAGGGTATTTTGATAAGAATGCCATGCCAAAATGACCAGGAAAGTAACCAAAACCATAATTATCTTGTGGTGATTCACTTTTAATTCCGTTTCGGTTCAAATCAAAAGGAGTATTAACACCTGTATTAACAGGGCCTTGGTAAAAGTAAGGGAAATCAATTGCTTTTTGTTTTTTTTGACCAACAGCGAGATAGAGTTGAATAAAATCTTTCAGCGCTTGATGATCATCACTTGTACGATCAAATTCATTGAGTAAAATAATATCAGGGTTTACCCGTTGAATTATTTCAGCAATATTTTTAATTTGTTGCTGGCCTGACTTGAGTGCTTGGTTTAATTCTTTACCACTGACTATAGGTGTTTTTCCTTGTTGATAAGGCAGATAGTTAAGTGCTTCCATGCTCACGTTAAAAGTTGCAATTCTTAATTCGTTTTTACTTTTATCTGTTATTTCAATGGCTTGTCCGTTAGTCATTAGCAATACCACCAAGATCAGGCTTTTAGTTAATAATTTAATCAATTTCATTCCTTATTGGATGATTATACCAATCTCACTAAATATGTGCTCATTTCTACTTGTTAAAATCACCAACTACTGCGTTATTTATTTAATAATTAGAACAACTAGTTATTGAAATAAATGTCTTGTATTTGGCAATTTTTCCTACGTATAAAGTAGATCACCTAATTAATGAAACT
>CAZVPC010000121.1:0-8563 GCA_964629005.1 uncultured Pseudoalteromonadaceae bacterium
GTAACTAATGGTTTGTGTAAAACCGTTGTAGTTGGGCTTTAGCCCATCAACATTGACGGCATGAATGCCGTCCTACAATGAGTTGTATTTACAGCATTTTATTAAAATGACAACAACTAACGGGAACATAGCCCATTTATACACTCTGTTTTACTAATAAAAGCCGTGTTAATGCACGGCTTTTGTTTACCCACCGAAGCTGGTAAACCCGATAAGCTGAAAAAAGTCTTATCACCTGTTGGATAGCTTTATACCAATCTCACTAAATATGTGCTCATTTCTACTTGTTAAAATCACCAACTACTGCGTTATTTATTTAATAATTAGAACAACTAGTTATTGAAATAAATGCCTTGTATTTGGCAATTTTTCCTACGTGTAAAGTAGATCACCTAATTAATGAAACTGGTATTACCCTGCAGCTAGAGGCTGAGCCTGATGATGGAGTAGCCTAAAATATAGTCAATTCGAACTCCGAAACTTGAGTTTATAAAACAATAAAACTATAAAATCGCAAATATCAACATACTATTGATCTAGATCAAAGTTCTTCGTATGAGTGAGGCTTATTCTTTGAATGCCCTCACATTTTTCAATATTTTGTCCTAGCCTTAAATTTCAGGCATGACGTTGAGTGGCATTTTTAATTTATAGTTTTAGGTATTATTTACAATGAGTATGCGTACAAAAAAAAATTATTTAACACCCAATAAAGTTGCTGAAATGTTGATGGTTTCGCCGTCTGCGATCCGTTTATGGACAGAAAAAGGTGATTTAAAAGCATTAATGACGGCAGGAGGCCATCGTCGTTTTAAATTAGCAGATATCAAACAATTTGCCAAAGATAAAAATATTCAACTAAATATAGAAAGCGACTATATTTATAGAGTACTTATTGTTGATGATGAACCATTATTTGCCGATTATTTGAAAACAGTGTTGTCGCTAGAATGCGAAAAATTAGAGATAGAAATTAGTTTAAATGGTTTTGATGCGGGTATTAAATTAAAAGAATTTAAGCCTAACATTGTTTTACTAGACCTGATGATGCCAGAAATGAATGGTTTCCAAGTTTGCGAACAAATTAAAAATGATCCTTTACTTCAGCATACTCGGGTTATTGCCATGTCTGGAAGTCAAGATTTAGTAGATAAACAGCGCATTATCAGCGTAGGTGCTGAAACTTGTTTGGATAAACCAATCAAGGTGACAGAATTAGTTGAACAGCTAAATTTAGAGATATACCAATGATACTTAGATTTTCACTAAGTAGGAAATAACGTAATCAACTTGGTATAAATAGAACCGAGGTTTATGGATGACTAAATCAACAAACAAAGTAAGTCCATTTAAGTTGGTAATGGCTGATGAATGTACTATTTATGACGCCACCGAATTGCAGCAACAAATAAGCGATATACTTGAAAAAAAACAAGCTATTGATTTTGATTTAAGCGCTGTTGTCTGTCTTGATGCTGCCATTGTGCAGTTGTTAATATCAACCAAAATTGAACTAGAAGCAAGCAACCTTACTTTTAGTATTTCAGCATTGTCGAATAATGCACAAGCTTATATTTCAGCAATTCATTGTGATGAACTTTGCTGTAAAAATAGCGAGGATATTTAACATGGATGAAAATACGCAAATATTTGTTGATGAAAGTGAAGAATTGCTTGAAGACATGGAGCAAGCATTATTAGCATTAGAAAATTCGCCCAACGACAGTGATTTAATTAACCGAATATTTAGAGCCGCTCATACGATTAAAGGCTCTGCTGGTTTGTTTGGTTTCGACGATATTATTGCCTTTACTCACGTAGTTGAAAATCTTCTTGATGATATTCGAAATTGTTTGGTGCCCGTTTCTAAAGAATTGATCAGTTTATTAATGCAGTGTAAAGATCAAATAATATTAATGATTGAAAATATAGAAGTGGAGGGGGACGTTGATTATCCAGAAAAAGAAGATCTGTTACAACTGTTAAAGGCATACAGTGCTTCGTCAGAAAATATTGATGATAATATTGTGCCATCTCCCTTGGTAGTTAAAACCAATAATGATGCTTTGAAACAAGAAAAAAAATCATCAAATAATAATAATGATAATTACCATATTTCTATTCGTTTACACCAAGATACGTTTCGACAAGGATTTGATCCGGCAATGATGTTTGCTCAGCTTGGCGACCTTGGTCAAATACAACGAGTAAAAAGTGTATTTCAATCAATACCTAAAATAACTGATATTGATGCAGAAAATTGTTATTTAGGTTGGGAATTAACGCTTAATAGTGTGCAAAGTAAACAAGAAATAGCTGAAGTTCTAGAGTTTATCGATGGTGCTGTAGTTAAAATTTTGCCTCCTTCAGCACGTATTAACGATTATATAAAATTAATAGAAGAACTGCCTGAGGCCGATAATGCCTTAGGACAAATTTTATTAGAAATTGGTGTATTGACAAAAAATGAATTGCAGCAAGTCTTAAACAAGCAAAAAGTAGCAGGTGGTTTAACTGGGGATATTGTTGTTACCGAAGGAATAGCACAAGTACAGATCATCAATAGCGCCATTAAAGCACAAACTAAGGTGCGTAAAGAAAAACAAAAAGAGCGTGAATTTGTACGGGTTGGGGCTGATAAATTAGACAAATTAGTTACGCTGGTTGGTGAATTAGTGATTAGTAGTGCCAAAATTTCTCAGTTGGCACAAAACCGTAATGATGTTGAACTTGAAGAGTCTGTTGAAGAAATGACGCAAGCGCTCGAAGACATGCGTGAAACGGCACTGGGTTTGCGCATGACTCCTGTTGCCAGTACCTTTAATCGTTTTCACCGGGTGATCCGTGATAATGCGGGCGCACTCAATAAAAAAATTCGCTTAAAAATTGAAGGTGGCGATACTGAATTAGATAAAACTGTGGTTGATCGTATTGGTGATCCATTAACTCATTTGATCCGAAATTCAATGGATCATGGTCTTGAAACTCCGCAACAACGCCTGCAAGCGAATAAACCGGCAGAAGGAACTATTACGCTTTCTGCTTTTCATGAAACGGGTTCTATTGTGATTGAAGTAAAAGATGATGGTCGTGGTTTAGATGCGACAAAAATTCTTACCTTAGCGAAAGAACGTGGTCTGGTCGCTGAAAATCAAAAAATGAATCGCAGTGATATTTATAATTTAATTTTTGAACCCGGATTTTCTACAGCAAAAACTATCAACAATCTATCAGGACGTGGTGTCGGTATGGATGTAGTACGGCGTAATATTGAAGCGTTGCGCGGAACGGTAACTATATTTTCGGAGCCAAATCAAGGCAGTCGTATTGTGATGCGACTGCCATTAACGTTAGCGATTATTGATGGTTTTCATGTACAAGTTGCTGGTGAGTCTTTCATTATTCCGCTGGATGCTATGGTCGAATGTATCTCGCTTAGCAAAGTTCAAAAAATGGATGCACAACGGCGCGATTATATAAAACTTCGTGACGAGATGTTACCGCTGATCCACCTAGCCAAAAACTGGCAACTTTCGAACCAACCTATCGACAATGTAATAGCCCCCTTACGACGTAATTTAGTGGTGGTGCAGTTTGAACATCGAAAAGTGGGACTTTTTGTTGATAGTTTGCATGGTGAAGTACAAGCGGTAATAAAACCACTGGGGAAAATATTTGATGGCTTGAAAGGATTTGCAGGCTTTACATTATTAGGCAGTGGTCAAGTGGCAATGATCATTGATGTTGCCGATTTAGTTAAATCGGTAGTGAAAAAAGAACGAAAACGGCAAAATTTTGTTGAAAGACGATCAAGAAAGCGTGTGAATTTAGGTGAAGTATTTAGTTAAGCACGGGTATAAATGTAAATTTTAGCGTATTGCGTTGAAAAAAATTAATTTATGGAGAAATATAATGAAAATTATTGATAACCTGAGAATGCGCAACAAGTTTATCTTGATGTTGTTCTTTCCCATTGTTGGGCTGTTATATTTTGCTATTACTGAAATAGTAATACAGTATAAAATTTCTAATGACATGGAACAAACGCTAACGTTAGCGAAATACGGCGTAAAAGCGAGCAGTTTAGTTCATGAATTACAAAAAGAGCGCGGCATGACTGCTGGATTTTTGGGCTCAAAAGGGACGAAGTTTGCAGTTAAATTACCCGAGCAACGCATTGCTGCCAATAGTAAAATTGATGTTTTAACCTCAGTTATTGATAAGTTAGATACCGCCGCTTATAGCCAAGTTTTTAGTGCTGAAGTTAAATCAGTATTGACCGGTTTAGCCGAGATAAAAAACAAACGTGATTTGGTTGATAAACTTGATATTTCAACACCAGCAGCGATCAGTTATTACACTAATCTCAATGCAACATTATTAAAAACTATCAGCCAAATTGCGGTATTAAGCGCCGATGCGAGTATCTCTAAACAAGCCGCAGCGTATGTTAATTTTTTAATGAGTAAAGAACGCGCAGGTATTGAACGGGCGGTGTTAGCAAATACCTTTGCTGCGAACAAATTTGCTCCAAAAATGTTTGACAAGTTTAATGTTTTAGTTAATGAACAAAATACTTATATTAAGGTTTTTGATAGTTTTGCAACGAAAGAACAACAACGTTTATTAAAGAAAATTTTGGTTGGTAAAGACATTGATGCGGTGATGAATTATCGTCGCATTGCCGAAGAAAAAGCAACATCAAAGCATGGCTTTAATGTCGATGCGAGTGACTGGTTTAAAGCGGCTACGGGTCGTATAAACTTATTAAAGCAAGTTGAAGATAACTTGTCTCAAGATCTTGCGCAAATGGCAACACAATTAAGTGATCAGGCATCATCGGCATTTTGGCATGCAGTAATTATTTCGCTAGTTGCCGCGTTTATTACCTTTCTTTTTTCATACCTCGTTGTCAAAGGAGTTACGGTACCATTAACCGATGCGTTAGCGAGAATGCGTGATATTGCTGAGGGTGAAGGTGATTTAACCAAACGTATTGACATAAAATCTACCGATGAAGTGGGCTTGTTGTGTATGGCCGCTAATAACTTTATTGATAAAATTCACGATGTGATCAGTAGCGTAAAAACGAATGCCGAAGGATTACGTGATGCGTCTAATCAAGTGAATACTGCAGCACAAGACTTATCTAGTGGTTCGTCTGAGCAGGCAGCAAGTGTTGAGGAGACCTCTTCATCGTTAGAGCAAATGAGCGCTACCGTAAATCAGAATGCTGAAAATGCCAGTCAAACTGAAAAAATGGCCTCTAACTCAGCAATACAAGCAGAAGATGGCGGTAAACAGGTTGCAGAAACGGTTACTGCCATGAAAGATATTGCTGAAAAAATAGGTATTATTGAAGATATTGCCTATCAAACTAATTTATTAGCATTGAACGCGGCCATTGAAGCGGCTCGTGCAGGGGAGCATGGCCGAGGTTTTGCTGTGGTTGCCTCTGAGGTTCGTAAACTGGCGGGTCGTAGTGAAACGGCGGCAGGAGAAATTAGTAGTTTAGCTAAAAGCAGTGTTGAAGTTGCTGAAGGTGCTGGAAAATTACTGGAAGAAATTGTGCCAAGTATTGCTAAAACGGCTGAGTTAGTTGAAGAAATTAATGCCTCAAGCGAAGAACAAGCGAGTGGGATCACTGAAATAAGTGGTGCGATGGAACAACTTGATACAGTGACGCAAAATAATGCGTCTTTGGCAGAAGAATTATCGGCTACCGCTGAAGAAATGACCGCGCAAGTACAATCATTAGCCGATATGATGGCATTTTTTACAGTCTTAGATGGCGGAAACCCGCCACCTGCCTATCGTAGCAATGTTCAACCCGCGATAAAAGTTAAGACATCGCTTAAAACTCAGCCTGTCGTTCGTTCTTCAGCTGGTGATTTACCTGATGAGTTTGTGCGTTATTAAGGAGAATGTTATGTCTGATGTCGACTTGATCGAGTTGAATGACTCCTTAATTGATAGCCAATATTTAACTTTTATTATTTCTGATGAAGAGTTTGCGGTTCCTATTATGAGAGTAAAAGAGATCATTGAATACCAACCGCTTACACAAGTACCTATGGTTCCAGATTTTATTTCCGGTGCGGTTAATTTACGTGGTGCGGTTGTACCGGTTATAAATTTAGCTATAAAATTTGGCATGGATGCAAAGCCAGTAAATCGACGAAGTTGTATTGTTATTATGGAGATAACACTGGAAGACGAATTAGTTATATTGGGGGTATTGGTTGATAAAGTGTTACAGGTATTGGACATTCCCGATAGTGATATTGAACCAGCACCTACATTTGGTGCGCAAATTAAAACGGCATTTATTCAAGGAATGGGACGCATAGATGAAAAATTTATCATAATTTTATCTATTAACGAGGTACTGTCATTAGACGAAATATCGGTACTTGGTAGCGTACAAGAAGATGAATTGGAAACTGATAACGCTGAAATTTCGGCAAAAAACACTGAATCAAGTGGCGATTAGTATGACTGCTATGGTGGCTAATATTGGACAAGAACGACGAGCTATTTCTACGCGTGCGTTTAATAATATTAAAACCTTAATTTATAAAATTGCCGGTATTAGCTTATCTGATGCCAAAAAAAACTTAGTGGAAGGTCGTCTAAATAAGCGCTTGCGTTCATTACAACTTGCCAGCTTTGATGAATATTATGATTATTTAATCAGTAAAAGTTCAGAAAACAATGAAGAACTACAATTGTTCGTTGATTTGTTAACCACCAACGAAACTTATTTTTTTCGTGAACAGTTACATTTCGATTTTTTGATCGAGTCAATCTTGCCATCTTTTCAACAGCAACAACAAAATTCTAACTGCGATAAACATGCGTTTTCTGTGTGGAGTGCAGCAAGCTCTTCCGGAGAAGAAGGTTATACATTGTGTATGTTATTGGCGGAACATTTGGGCATTGAAAACAGTTGGCGGGTTTTAGGGACTGATATTTCGTCAACAATTTTAGCCGATGCTCGACAAGGTATTTATAATGAACAACGTATTCGTTTAGTCGCGACAAACTATCGTCATAAATATTTACTTAAAGGCGTTGGTACTCAACAAGGTAACTTTGCGGTGGTGCCAGAGTTAAAAAAGCATATTAAATTTGAGTCGTTTAATTTAATTGAAAGTTGTTTGAAAACAGAGAAATTTGATGTGATATTCTGTCGGAACGTGTTGATTTATTTTGATCATCAGACCAAAGAAAAGGTGATCAATCGCCTGTGTAAAAGTTTAAAACCGGGGGGATATTTGATTTCAGGACGCTCAGAGTCTTTGCATTCATTATCACATAGTTTAACTATGGTTATGCCCTCTATTTATCAAAATGCTACGTCAGCAAAGGAAAAACAGATTTATGGCTAAAAAACAAATTAAAGTGATGGTGGTTGATGACTCAGCACTTGTGCGCAAGGTGATGACTGAAATATTAACCAGTGATGCGGGTATTAAAGTGATTGCCCAAGCCAATGATCCTATTTTTGCAATCAAAAAAATGCAGCAAGAAATGCCTGACGTTATTACGCTTGATGTTGAAATGCCGCGCATGGACGGAATTACTTTTTTAAAAAAAATCATGTCAGAAAATCCGTTACCTGTGGTTATTTGCTCTAGTTTAACCAGTAGCCATTCTAGTACGACAGTTGATGCCATTCGTGCAGGCGCGGTTGAAATAATTACGAAACCTAAAATAGGGGTGAAAGGCTTTTTGCAAGAGTCTGCAATACAAATTATTGATGCAGTGAAGGCGGCTTCGTTAGCTAAAGTTAAAAAAAGAGCACATAAAAGCTTAGAAGTTAAAGAAAAACTGAATGCAGATATTATGCTGGCTAAGTTGCCAAAATCATACGTTTCAAAAGCGATGGCAGAAACAACGCAAAAAATTATTGCTATTGGTGCCTCGACAGGGGGAACACAAGCTTTAAGAAATGTGCTAACAGCGATGCCGGCGATTTCTCCTGGAGTGGTTATTGTACAACACATGCCAGAAAAATTTACCACCTCATTTGCTAAACATCTTAATGAATTAAGTCAAATGGAAGTGCGTGAGGCGAAACATGGCGATAAATTGTTACCAGGGCTGGTGTTACTTGCTCCCGGTGGCAAGCACATGATTTTAAAACGCAGTGGTGCGGTTTACCATGTTGATGTGCTTGATGGTCCTTTAGTTAGCCGCCATCGGCCGTCGGTTGATGTGATGTTTAGATCGGTTGCTCGATATGCAGGCAGTAATGCGGTTGCTTGCTTAATGACGGGGATGGGAGATGACGGTGCTGATGGTCTTAAAGAAATACGAGATGCGGGTGGTCGTACTTTTGCTCAAGATGAAAAAAGTTGTGTGGTTTTTGGTATGCCAAAAGAAGCATGGAAACGAGGCAGTGCTGAAGCGTTAATTTCGTTAGATGATATTCCACAAACACTGTTGAATGCAACGGCTTAAACACTTAAGTGTAATAAATTTTTTAATGCAAATTATTTAATTTTAACGTGCTTATGCACTTTACTCAGGAAAACCGTAAAATTAAGGGATTTATTAC
>CAZVPC010000122.1:0-8546 GCA_964629005.1 uncultured Pseudoalteromonadaceae bacterium
TGCCGCGGTGCCACATTGAGAAAAACCAGTTGAAAAGCTGGTTTTTTTTCGTCTTGTTCCCACGCTCCGCGTGGTAACAATTCAGTGCGCGACTAAAGTCCCGTCTACAATGTATCGTCTCGACTAGCTCATTTTTTGTTGTTACTTACTTGATTATTTAATAATGAGAGTTTATTGAGCGTTGATTGCAACTAGGATATATGCTCTAATTTTGATAATTAAAAATTATGATTTAGGTTAACAAACACCATGGGATTAATTTCGGCTATTGCTAAACAATCCGCCAATGCTGCTAAACAATTAGCAATACTTGATACGTCAACTAAAAATAACGTGCTTGCAGCTATTGCGGTGGCATTGCGTGAAAATATAGCACCGATATTAAGCGCAAATAAAGACGATTTATTTCAAGCTGAAATAGCGGGTTTGTCTGCGGCGATGATCGATCGGTTAACATTAACCGAGGTACGTATTAATGCGATGGCAAATGGTATCGACACCTTGGTAAAGTTAGATGATCCTGTTGGTATTATCCGTGCTTTAGGCCAGCGCCCGAATGGTATTAAAATAAGTAAAATGCGTGTGCCTTTAGGCGTAGTTTGTATGATTTATGAAGCTCGCCCTAATGTTACTGCTGATGCGGGAGCGTTGTGTTTTAAATCGGGCAATGCGGTGATTTTACGTGGCGGCAAAGAAGCTTTGCAAAGCAGTAAAGCTATTGCAAAGGTAATGCATCAAGTATTAGCAAGGTTTAATTTACCTCAAGCTTTGATTAGTGTGATCCCTGATCCTGATCGAAATTTATTGATGGAATTAATGCAACAGCGCGCCTATATTGATTTAATTATACCTCGTGGTGGTGAAGGATTAATAAATTTTGTCACTGAAAATAGTAAAATCCCTGTTATTCAACATTTTAAAGGTGTCTGTCATCTTTATGTTAATGAATTTGCTGATTTTGAAAAAGCACTTAATATTTTAATTAACGGTAAAACTCAGCGTACTGGTGTTTGTAATTCATTAGAATGTTTGTTGGTTGACCAATCGATTGCCACACAATTCTTACCACAAGTTGCTCAAGCACTAGAACAACGAGCGGTTAAAATAAATGCTTGTCAGCAATCAAGTCATTATTTTAAGCAAGCAACTCTATTAGCAGACGATGAATTTGGTGAAGAGTATTTAGCGTTAGAAATTGCGGTTAAAGTGGTGACTAATTTTGCTGCTGCGTTAGCGCATATTGATCGATTTGGTAGTCATCACACTGAGGTTATTTGCACTGAAAATACCAATAATGCGCAACGTTTTCAACAAATGGTTGATGCCTCGGTAGTGATGGTTAATGCTTCATCACGCTTTTCTGATGGTTGTGAATTAGGTTTAGGCGCTGAAATTGGTATCGCAACCAGTAAACTTCATGCTTACGGTCCCATGGGGTTAGAATCGTTAACTACCGAAAAATTTTTAGTTAATGGTAATGGTCAAATTAGAGCCTAAATTTTAATTTTTACTTACAAGTATATCCAGCAATTTAATCGCACTATGGTATGATGAATGTTCTTTCACATTCGTCATATTTTATCAATGTTTCAATCAGTTAGTTTTTTTATTGGTCTCAGATACAGTCGTAGTCGTAGTCGCACGGGATTTATCTCTTTCATTACCTTTTTTTCTATTGCAGGTATTTTGCTTGGTGTTGCTTCATTGATCACTGTGGTTTCGGTGATGAATGGTTTTGAAGGCGAACTGAAACAGCGCATTCTCGGTATAGTTCCGCATATTGTTGTTAATTCTAATCAAGAAGAGTTTAGTGACTGGCCAATGCAGCGAAAAAAACTACTTAAAGTAGCACATGTAAAACAAGTTACTCCTCTTTTAGAAAGTGAAGCATTAGTGCAATCTGCAAATTCATTACGTGTGGTGATGTTGCAGGGGATCATTCCTGAATATGAAAAAAACAACATTATTAATGATCATATGATCGCGGGTAGTTTAATGTCGTTAGCAAAAAAATCTTATAATGTGGTGTTAGGTATGTCGTTAGCACGCGAGCTTGATGTGACTAACGGTGACAAAATTCGTCTGATCTTACCTAACAAAACTATTTTTACGCCAATGGGACGAATTCCGGTACAACGTACTTTTACCATCACGGGTATTTTTAGTGTTGGCTCGCAAGTTGATGATAGTGTTATTTTTATTCATAGTAATAAAGGGGCTAAATTGTTACGCAGAGCAGGCGATGGTATTTCCCAGTTACGTTTATATTTAGATGATGCTTTCAATGCCAACTTGGTTGCACAACATTTAGATTCAAATTGGCCACCATCGAGTGACAAAAAAAAATTTACACTAACCACTTGGAGCACAAGTCAAGGAGCATTATTTTCTGCGGTTAGTATGGAAAAAAATATGATGTGGCTAATGTTGAGTTTAATTATTGCGGTTGCTGCCTTTAATATTATTTCTGCCTTAGTGATGGTTGTTATTGAAAAACAAGGTGAAATAGCTATTTTACAAACGTTAGGCTTATCTCAAGTGGGTGTGGTTAAAATATTTATTACTCAAGGCATGGTTAATGGTTTGTGGGGAGTTACCTTAGGCGTTTTATTAGGTGTTTTATTAGCGTTGAATCTAAACGGTATTTTGTCGATATTAGGGATCAATATTTTTGGTGCGGGTTACCCTAGTCAAACCTTGCCCGTGCTGATAGAAATAGGTCAAATTGTTATTATTGTCTGTTCTGCATTAGTTATGTCTTTTCTCTCTACGTTATATCCCGCTTTTCGTGCATCGAAAACACAACCTGCTGAGGTGTTAAGAAATGAATGATGTTCTTTTATGTCGTCAACTGAGTAAAATTTATCAACAAGGTGATATTGAAACTTCGGTTTTATCGCAACTTGATTTGCAGGTTAAACAAGGTGAATTATTAGCAATTGTTGGCAGTTCTGGCTGCGGTAAAAGTACTTTTTTACATTTAGCTGGTGCTTTAGATAAACCTAGTTCAGGTGACGTGCTTATCAATGGTATTGATATTGAACAATTATCTGACAAGAAACGAGCTGAATTTCGCAACCGACATATTGGTTTTATTTATCAGTTTCATCATCTAATGATGGAATTTAGCGCTCAAGAAAATGTAGCCATGCCACTGCTTATTCGTGGTGATAAACCTAAAGATGCGTTTAAACAAGCTCAGGCAATGTTAGCGCAAGTTGGTTTGAGCCATCGTTTAAAGCATTCTCCCGCTGAATTATCGGGTGGCGAACGTCAACGGGTTGCTATCGCTCGAGCCTTGGTTACTAAACCAGCCCTAGTTTTAGCCGATGAACCAACCGGTAATTTAGATTATGATACTGCCGCGCAAATATATCAATTGTTGCGCGAGTTGAACAAAACAGTCAATACTAGTTTTGTTATTGTCACCCATGACTTGATCTTAGCTAGCAAAATGGATCGTCAACTGCAATTGGCTCATGGGAAATTAATGCCAATTACACTAAATAAAGATATTGCCAATGTTTAAATCGTTGAGCCTTTTTCTGGGATGGCGTTATATTCGTAGTCGTCACGGACATGGTTTTTCCAGTTTTATTTCAGCTTCTTCAACAATAGGTATCGGCCTAGGTGTGATGGTGTTGATTGTTGTCCTTTCTGCGATGAATGGTTTTCAACGCGAATTAGCCAATCGTTTATTGTCTATTGTGCCTCATGCTGAAATTGTTGCTGCGGGTGAGCCGATTGCCGATTGGTCTTTGGCGGTTAAACAAGTAAATAAAAATCCTCAAGTTCTCGCGGCTGCACCGGTGATCAAAATGACGGGTATGCTTCAAAAAGGGGATCAATTAAAAGCATTAGAAATTCGCGGGGTTGATCCCGATTTAGAAACACAAGTTTCAGATATTAGTCAGTACGTTCGCTTAGGTCACTGGCAAAATATTAGTCAAGATAATAGTATTATTATCGGTTCGGGCGTGGCTAAAAAATTATCGTTAAAGCTTGGTGATAAGGTGCAATTGCTATTACCTAAGCAACAACGCAAAAATCATTCTAGTAGTCAGTTTTCGGCACCTATTAAACGTAATGTTGAAATTGTCGGTATCTTTAAGTTTGGTGGCATAATAGACGATACCTTAGCTTATATGTCGCTTACGCAAGCGGCACAAATGATTAATTTACCTAAGTTTAAAAACACTTATCAAGTGCATGGTATTCGTTTGAAAGTGGACAATGTATTTCATGCCCCAAGCATTGCTAGAGAAGTCGCTTATAAATTTGATCAATATGTTTATATTTATGATTGGACTTATACCCAAGGACATTTGTTCAACGATATTCAGCTAGTGCGTATGGTGATGTTTATCGTGCTAGCATTAGTTATCGCGGTAGCGAGTTTTAATATTGTTTCAACGTTAGTGATGGCGGTTAATGAAAAAAAAGGTGATATTGCAATATTGATCACTATGGGGGCAAGTTCAACTACTATAATGATGTCTTTTATGGTGCAAGGCGTTTTTAATGGCGTGTTAGGTTGCACTATTGGTACATTGTTAGGGGTTTATTTAGCGCTTAATTTAACCACGTTTATGGCTTTCTTTGAAAACCTACTGGGTACTCATTTTTTATCGGGTGATGTTTATTTTATTGATTTTTTACCAACTCAATTACAATTACATGATGTTATTAGTACTGTTGTTATTGCTTTAGTGCTTAGTATATTAGCAACATTATATCCAGCGTGGCAGGCAACTAAGGTACAACCTGCCCAAGTATTAGGGCAATTATAAACTTGGTCGTATTAGGCCGATTTATTGTTGTTATTTCTATTTTTACGTTTATTCCATTGTTTGATCACTGAAACTCGCCATAGTAGGTGGATCCCCAAATAGCCTAATAGCGCAAATATCACCCCGAGAATGCCGCAACCAAGTAAAAATGCTGGACCAATGGTGGAGATACTTTCAACCACCCATTGCCAACTCACTTGAAAACTAAAACTTTGTTCTGGTACGCCAAGTACCCAAGTACCAACAAGGTAGCAAAAATAAAAAATAGCGGGCATGGTTAACGGGTTGGTAACCCAAACTAAGGCAATAGACAAAGGTAAGTTGGCATGTACTATAATAGCAATACCAGCGGCTAGTACCATTTGAAACGGCACGGGGACAAAAGCAAAAAACAAACCAACGGCAAAACCTTTTGCAATAGAACGTCGATTTAAATGCCACAAATTAGGGTTGTGCAATAAATCGCCAAAAATTTGCAAATGTTTGTTGTTTTTAATGGTATCGTGATCAGGCATGATGCGTTTGATGAATTTTTTTGCCATAGTCGTTTTTTGCGCTCTTTATTTTAATAGGTTTGCATAAACCCATTTTTACATGAACAAATAGTAAGGATACTTAATTTCACTATGGATAAGTGGTTAGTCATGTTTTTGCTCGGTGCTATATTGTCACTATTTTTACCGATAGTACCAGCGTTTTTTTACGTTACTTTGTTATTAGCGTTTGCATTAGCGTTGTTTTTAACGAAACAAGCGTTAAGTATTACGGGCTTATTGCTTGGTTGTGCATGGATTTTATTTCATAGCGTGCAATATCAGCAAAGTTTAGTAATCAATAACCTTTCAAAAAACAAGCTTCATAACAAGGTTCATATCATTCAAGCTGAGGTGATCAGCTTAGTTGCTAAAAAAAATCGTGACCCACTTAGCTTGGCTGGAAATAAAGCTAAGCAATCTTTTAAAAATGAATTGCGATTTAATGTCAAAATAAACGCAATTGATTTTCTTGAATTAAAACAAGCGATCATTGTTCGATTGAGTTGGCAAAATCCAACGTTACTCATTGAACAAGGTAATGAAGTTCGTTTGTCGGTTAAATTGAAACCAGCACATGGTTTTGCCGACCCTAGTGCTTTTAACTATCAAATATGGTTGCGTTATAAAAATATTGTCGCGACCGGATATGTCACTAAAAGCAAAGAAAATTCAATTGTTAATAACAAAAAAAGTTTTCGTCAACAGCAATTAACACGAGTTAAAGCCTTATTACCGAAGCAGCCGTTGTCTGCTTTGGTAATGGCATTAGCTTTGGGGGATCGTAGCCAGATAACGCCACAACAATGGCAAATATTAAAGGCAACGGGAACACAGCATTTAATTGCCATATCGGGGTTACATTTAGGTTTGGTTGCCAGTGGTGTATTTATTGTGGTGTTGGCAGTATTAAAATTATTGCCATTGCACTGGCTTAGTGAAACCAAAGTAGTCGCGCAAATCACCCAGCTAAATGCGAAATACCTTGCTATTTCGATGAGCTTATTTTTTACACTGCTCTATGCTAGTTTGTCAGGTTTTGCTATTCCAACTATACGCGCTCTGTTTATGCTAAGTTTTTACTGGTTGTCGCGTTTACTTGGTTTAAAGCTAACACTACGACGTTGGCTGCTATTGGTGGTATTTATGGTGCTGATAACCGCGCCCATGAGTATTTTAAGTGCAAGTTTTTGGTTGTCTTTTTATGCGGTCACCATCATTTTTTTATTATTATGGCGATTCATTGAAGTTAATAGGCAACAACACGCCTTTATTCGTTCAATCAGAGTACTGTTGATCATTCAATTAGGCATTTCCATTTTATTATTGCCGGTGAGTGCATTGTTCTTTCAGCAATTGTCTGTTGTTGCTTTTGTGGCTAATATTGTGGCAGTACCGCTAATGAGTTTTACGGCTATACCGTTAAGTTTAATTGCGGTTTTATTGTCAAGCGTTAATGCCACTGCGGCGACATGGCTTTTTGAACTTTGCCTGCGCGCTCTCCAATGGTTATGGGCTTGGTTAACTTTTTTAGCTGAACCAAACTGGGCATTGGTGGCGTTATCAAATCAGCAAATTATATTTTTGCTAGTGGCCATCGCAGTTGTAGCCATAGTGATGTTTTTTCAGCTAAAACGTCACTATTATCTTTATTTAGTACCTATTTTATTGGCGCTGATCTTAAAAATTTTATTGCCGTTAAATTGGTTGGGTTTTTCAAAATGGCAAGTTAATGTCCTTGATGTTGGTCATGGTTTGGCCATCGTGATCAAAAAAAATAATCATGTGGTTGTTTATGATACTGGTGCTAAATATCCCAGTGGTTTTAATATGGCAGAAGCGGTTATTTTACCGTTATTACAACGCTGGAATATTAAACAGATTGATTATCTTATTATTAGCCATAATGATAATGATCACATCGGTGGTTTAGCTAAATTACAACAAAATATAGCCATTAACGTGTTAATGGCTAATAAAAAGAACATCAAAAGCCAGCAATATTGCCTTAAAGGACAAGCATTTCACTGGCAAGGATTGACTTTTACATCACTTTGGCCAAAAGATATTGTCGCTGAAGAAAATAATGACTCGTGTGTGATCCGAGTGTCTGACGGTAAACATAGCGTGCTATTAAGCGGAGATATTTCAACCAAAGTTGAAAAGCAATTGCTTACCTTGCCAACAAATATTAGTGCTGATGTTCTGGTGGTACCACACCATGGTTCTAAAAGTTCATCAAGTGAATTATTTCTTCAAGCGGTTAAGCCACAATACGCCATTTTTAGTAGCGGATACTTGAATAGATGGAAAATGCCAGCAGCTCAGGTATTGCTCAATTATCATCGAAATAGCATTAAAACCTACATTACGGCTGATGTTGGTATGGTACAAGTCAATATTTTTGACGATAAGGTTAAAATAGCCACGTACCGAGAAGATTTATTCCCTTACTGGTTTGCTAACTAACTACTTGGCAAGTAAAATAGCGGCTATATATCGAAAGGGTTTTCTTAGTCAGCTTTTCTTAAAGATAGAGACATTAAATGCAAACAGTTGTGACAACATCTCATCAAACAACCACTTGGCAAACCTTTATGCGCTTATTAGGTTACGCTAAGCAATATAAAATAGGCTTTATTTTGGCTATTGCTGGCATGCTTGGTTATGCGGCTATTGATGTTTATTTCTTTTCTAAGTTACCCCCCTTGATTGATGAAGGGCTTTCTGGGAAAGATCCTAATTTTATGAAATGGGCACCAGTGTTTGTGGTGGTGATGTTCATTTTACGCGGCATTTTTCATTTTATTGGCAATTATTGTTTGGCTTGGGTTGGCAATAATGTTGTTGCTAACTTACGCCAACGTTTATTTGAACATGTCATGGCGATGCCGGTTGCGTTTCATGATCAAGAGTCAACAGGGACTTTGATCTCTAAATTAACCTTTGACTCTGAGCAAGTTTTACAAGCAACCAGTACGTCAGTTTTAACCATAGTACAACAGGGCGCTTTTGTGATCGGTTTACTTGGTATTATGTTTTATAATAGTTGGCAATTATCGCTAATTTTTCTCTTGGTTACACCGGTTATTGCGGTAATAGTTACCTTTGTTTCTAAACGTTTTCGTATTGTCAGCAAAAATATTCAAAGTGCCATGGGGGAGGTGACCAGTGCTGCTGAGCAAACTTTCAATGCTCACAAAGTGGTGTTAACGTTTGGTGG
>CAZVPC010000123.1:0-5216 GCA_964629005.1 uncultured Pseudoalteromonadaceae bacterium
TGGCGCGGATTATACAGTATAAATAGTAACTGTATACTTCCCGCGGCAAGGATATATAAGGGGCTATCAAGTATAAAACTTGCGGGTTAACTTGATTCTAACTCGATAGCATTTTCGTCACGATCAAAAACCACATAACGATCAATGCCATTACCTGACTCAACATCATGGGTCATTTTATTCAAATAAGGCTCTGCCTCATCAGCCGTTGGGACAATACCGTTTTCACCACTTAAACTGGCAATAAAAACAAAGTTCCACTTTTTTTCCATTGAATCAGCTTCTTTGACCAGTGTTGCAAAAGTCGATAATTCTTCGGGAAGTTTATCAACACACATAACCGGCGTAATGGTACCACGCTGATGTTTTTTACTTTTTTTGGCGTTTTGAGACTCTGCATTAGCAAACAAAAATAATAGCCGTTGTGGCTGTTCTTGCTCGGCGGCCATTTTTAACAAGTCTTTAAATAGTTTGATCATAAATTTACTTCTATTGTTTATTTAATGATAATAATAAAGCCAGCATATTAACAAAAACATGCTGGCTTGCTTTGATTAAGATCTAAGAAATATTCAAATTACGGCATCATTTGATCTTGATCTGCCCCTTCTTTTTCTATCACTTCGGGGATCAAATGTTCTTTCGAAATACCTAAAGCTAAAGCAATAGAACTCGCCACATAAACCGATGAATAAGTACCGACAAAAACACCAAACAGTAATGCGGTGGCAAAACCATGGATCAACGCTCCACCTTTTAAAAATAAGGCTGCCAACACTAATAATGTTGTTAACGAGGTAATAATAGTACGGCTTAGCGTTTGTGTTAACGAAATATCAATAATTTCAGCTGGCGTTTTATTACGCACCTTACGAAAGTTTTCTCGAATACGATCTGAAACCACAATGGTATCGTTTAACGAATAACCAATAACCGCTAAAATCGCGGCAAGTACAGTTAAGTCAAACTCAAGACCTAACAAAGAAAATAAACCAACCGTTAAAATAACATCGTGAAATAACGCAATAACCGAGCCTAGGGCAAAACGCCATTCGAAACGAAAAGCAACATACACTAAAATACAGATCAGTGCGGTTAACATCGCTAAACCACCTTGTTCCGCTAGTTCATTACCAACACTGGCACCAACAAACTCGATACGACGCATATTAATATTTTGCCCCGTCCCTTTTTTTAAAACATCAAGCACTTGATTACCAAGCATTTCAGCTTTAACGTTTTCACGCTGCCCTAAACGGATCACCACATCACGGCTAGAACCATAAAGTTGCACAACCGCATCAGGAAAACCATTTTTTTCCATCACTTGGCGAATAGTCCCTAAATCAGCAGCCTGCTCAAAACCAACCTCAATTAGTGTGCCACCCGTGAAATCAAGACCAAAATTTAATTTATCAACCGCTAAAGTAACAAGGGCCGTCAACATCATGAGTACACTAACGACTAACGCCGCTTTTTGATGACGCATAAAATTTATTGTGTTTTTTATTCTAAAAATTTCCATAACAATTCCTACAAAAAGTCCTGACTATATTGAAAGCTTATCAAGACGTTTACCGCCCCAAATGAGGTTAACAACAGCACGAGTACCCACTACCGCAGTAAACATTGAGGTAATAATTCCAATCGATAAGGTCACCGCAAAACCTTTAACCGGACCAGCGCCAATAGCAAACAAAATTAATGCTGCAATTAACGTGGTAATGTTAGCATCGAAAATAGTAGAAAATGCCGCATCATAACCTTGATGGATAGATTGTTGAATACTTTTTCCTTCACGCATTTCTTCCCTAATACGCTCAAATATCAATACATTAGCATCAACAGCCATACCAACCGTTAATACGATACCTGCCATACCGGGTAAGGTTAATGTTGCCCCAGGAATGAGTGACATAATACCCACAATTAACACTAGGTTGGCCATTAAGGCTAAATTAGCGACCAAGCCAAAAGCGCGATAGTACACAAACATAAAAATAACCACTAAACCGAAGCCCATCATGATAGCTTGAAAACCAAGTTGTACATTTTCAGCACCTAGTGTTGGCCCAACGGTACGTTCTTCAACAATAGAAATAGGCGCAATCAAAGCACCTGCACGAAGTAGCAATGCTAGGTTATGTGCTTCAGAAACAGAGTCAGCACCAGTAATACGGAATTTTTTACCTAAACGCGCTTGAATTGTGGCAACACTGATAATTTCTTCATGTTTTTTAAAAATAAGGTTACCTTGTTTATCTTTTTTATCAGTCGACTTATATTCAATAAAAATGGTCGCCATGAGTTTACCAATATTAGACTTGGTGGCATTAGAAAATTTACTACCACCAGCAGAGTCAAGCGTAATATTTACCTGCGGACGAGAATATTCATCGAAACCAGAACTGGCATCAATAATATGATCACCCGTTAACATTACTCGTTTTTTAACTAAGGTGGGTTTGCCATTACGATCATATAATAATTGTGAACTTGCCGGTACACGGCCTTTCAAGGCATTACCTAAATCACCTTCTTGATCAACCATTTTAAATTCAATAGTCGCAGTAGCATTGAGTATTTCTTTCGCTTTGGCAGTATCTTGTACCCCCGGTAACTCAATAACAATATTCTTTTTACCTTGCCGTTGTACTAACGGCTCAGCAACCCCTAACTCATTTACACGATTACGAATAATGGTGATATTTTGTTGCAGCGCATATTCACGAGTTTCTTTCAGCTTTTGTTCGGTCATATTAGCCATCAAGCTTAAGTCATCTTCGTTTTCAACCAGTAAATAATCACGATAACGCTTTTTTAACAACGCATGTGCTGCAAATAAATCTTTAGGTTTACGAAATACAATTTTAACGCCACTTTTTAGATCTTGACCAATAACTTCTTTAACACTACGGTAGCGAATTTTTTCATTGCGTAAATCATTACGAAAGTCGCCAACCATGCCTTGATGTGCTTTGGCTATCGCTTCTTTCATGTTAACTTCCATTAAAAAGCTAACACCACCACTTAAATCTAAACCTAACTTCATTGGCGTACCACCAATGTCTGCCAACCAATCAGGTGTTGCTGGCGTAAGGTTTAACGCAACTGAATATTTTTCTTTATATTTGTCATGCAATAAATCACGAGCACGAATTTGTTGCGTGGTATCAAAAAAACGCGCTAATATCTGCCCGTTTTCTAGTACTAAACTTGAGTATTTTATGTTTTTATCGGTTAAATCTGCGCGCACTGCGTCAAGTGTTGCTGCATTCGCCTCAACACCACGTAAACCTGAAACTTGTACTGCGGGATCTTCACCATATAAATTTGGCAACGCATATAAAGCACCAAAGGCGATGATAAACAGCACCATTAGCGTTTTCCATAAAGGGTATTTATTTAACACCTGTTTGTCCTTATTTTTAATTTAAGGTTTATTTGAATTATTTTGTAGGTCGACATTTATGTCGTCAACTCAAGTTATGCCATCAACACTGATGGGCTAAAGCCCAACCTACATAGTTTCCTACAAAGACTTCATTGTGCCTTTGGGAAGCACCGCACTTACCGCTGATTTCTGAATAGTAACGTCTGTATTATCGCTAATACTGATCACCATAAAATCTTTTTCGTCAGACACTTTAACAATTTTACCAACAATACCACCCTGAGTTAACACCTCATCACCTTTTGATAATGCCGACATTAAACCTTTATGATCTTTTACCCGTTTAGCTTGCGGACGATAAATCATAAAGTAAAACACCGCACCAAATACGGCTAACATGATGATCATTTCCATACCACCACCCGCTGGTGCTGCTCCGGCTGCGGCATGTGCTTCATTGATAAATAAACTCATAATTTCCTCTTTAACTTATTTTTTTAATAAAATTATTTTTACAAATAAAATCTGCTGTAAAGCGCGGTTAAAACCACGCCTACTTTAATTCTGGTACGGGTAAATCGCGTAATCCATAAAACTCATTAACAAAGTCGTCTAATTTACCTTGCTCAATAGCATCACGCAAACCTTTCATAATACGTTGATAAAATTTTAGGTTATGTAGTGTGTTTAATTGCGCACCTAAAATTTCATTACACTTATCTAAATGATGTAAATAAGCGCGCGAATAATTTTTACAGGTATAACAATCACATTCAGCATCTAGTGGTGCGGTGTCAGTTTTATGGCGAGAATTTCTAATTTTTACCACGCCATTAGTTACAAACAAGTGACCATTACGAGCATTACGCGTAGGCATAACACAATCGAACATATCAATACCGCGACGCACACCTTCAACTAAATCTTCAGGTTTTCCCACTCCCATCAAATATCGGGGCTTATCTTCAGGGATCAAGGGGGTGGTGTGATCTAATATTTTGATCATCTCATCTTTGGGTTCGCCAACCGATAAGCCCCCAATGGCATAACCATCAAAATCTATTGCAGTTAACCCTGCTACTGAAATTTCACGTAAGTCTTCATACATGCCGCCTTGCACAATACCAAATAAAGCGGAGGGGTTATCACCATGACCGTCTTTTGAACGCTGCGCCCAACGCAAAGACAATTCCATTGAGTCTTGCGCTTGCTGATGAGTGGCTGGAAATGGCGTACACTCATCAAAAATCATCACTATGTCTGAACCTAAAGAACGCTGAACGGCCATAGAACGTTCAGGGGTAAGCATTATTTTCTCACCATTTACGGGGGAGCGAAATTCAACACCTTGTTCGGTTATTTTACGCATTTTACCTAAACTAAATACTTGAAAACCGCCTGAATCTGTTAAAATAGGTTTATGCCAATGCATAAAACCATGTAAGCCACCATGCTGTTCAATTATTTCAGTACCTGGGCGAAGCATTAAATGAAAAGTATTGCCTAAAATTATTTCGGCGCCAATTTCTTCTACTTCTTCTGCTTTCATACCTTTTACCGTGCCGTAAGTACCCACAGGCATAAACGCTGGCGTTTCTACACTGCCACGTGCAAAAGTTAAGCGACCACGACGCGCTTTGCCGTCAGTATTCAGTAACTCATATTTCATTTTTTGAGGTATGTTATTTTTTGTCATATTTTCCTACCTATCAGCGAAACAGGCTAATGGTTTTTGGTTAGTTAATATATTTATTTTTTTCCTAGTTTTTTGTCGAGCCTCGCTACGCTTGTGTCGACCTACAATGATTAGTCTCAATGTAGG
>CAZVPC010000123.1:5316-8516 GCA_964629005.1 uncultured Pseudoalteromonadaceae bacterium
CCTACAATGATTAGTCTCAATGTAGGTCGCCGCTTGCCGCGACAAAAGGGTAAATTATTTACTCTTTTTTCGTTAAAAACATCGCATCACCGTAACTAAAAAAACGATATTGTTCTTTTATCGCATGTTGATAGGCATTCATTATATTTTCATAACCCGCAAAAGCACTCACTAACATCAATAAGGTTGATTCAGATAAGTGAAAATTAGTCAGTAAAGCATCAATTAATTTAAATTGATAACCTGGGGTGATAAAAATGTCAGTATCACCATAAAATTCCTGTAATTGCTCGATACAAAAACGTTCACCTTGTTTTGTTGCCGCTTTAGCGGCGCTTTCTAGTGAACGTACCGAAGTAGTACCAACAGCAATAATACGCCCACCATTAGCTTTAGTCTGCTGAATTTGCTCAACCACAGCACTAGGTACTTCAACATACTCAGCATGCATAATATGATCTTTTATTTCGTCAACTCGCACAGGTTGAAACGTACCTGCGCCAACATGCAAGGTAACAAAAGCAAAATTAACGCCCTTAGCTTTAATTTTTTCAAGTAAGTCATCATCAAAATGCAAACCTGCTGTAGGGGCGGCAACCGCACCCGGTTTCTCGTTGTAAACCGTTTGGTAACGCTCTTTGTCACTTTCTTCATCGGGTCGGTCAATATAAGGCGGCAAGGGCATGTGACCAATATCGTCAAGCACTTCAAGTACGGTTTGTTCACCCATAATTTCAAGTTCAAATAACGCACCATGGCGGGCTATCATCATTGCTTCAACTTTACCCTCAAGCAGTATTTTTGCACCTGCTTTAGGCGACTTACTGGCACGCAAATGTGCTAAAAAGCGTTTTTGATCTAAAAGTCGCTCAACCAATACTTCAACTTTACCACCGCTTGATTTTTGACCAAACATGCGTGCAGGGATAACACGGGTATCATTAAAAACCAATAAATCGCCAGCCGATAATTGGTTAATAATATCCGTAAAATTAAGATCTTCGACACAACCAGAATTGCCCTTAAGTAACATCAATCTACTCGCCGTACGATCGGCTTTAGGATATCGAGCAATAAGTTGTTCGGGGAGATTAAAAGAAAAATCGGCTACACGCATGATCCACACTAAAAACAAGGCTGATTAAAAACCGCGCTAGTCTAGTGCTGAGGGCAAATAATAGCAAGTAAAACTGCATTTTTTAGCTAAGTTTACGTTAGCTTATCGTGTTTATTTATACTGACCATTCACCAATAAATTCTCACCAATTATGCTTTTTTAAGGTATGCTGAATAAATGCCAAAGATCAACAACGCCTAGAGATATCTTTATGAAAAACATTGCTTTTGCTATTGCTAAAACCCTTTTGAATGGCTTTGAACGTCATATATTTTTATATACTGAAATAACACGTTCAGCACAACAACGCTTTGAACAATGTCAATGGGCTGAGGTGCAGAAGGCTGCCCGTGAACGTACTGATTTTTACACCTTACGTGTTCAAGAAACATTCGCAACACTCAAACATGACTTTGCTATTAAGACACTAGAGCAAGCGCTTTGGCAGGATATAAAATCAATTTATATTGAATTACTTAAAAACCATAACCAACCAGAATTAGCTGAAACATTTTATAATTCAGTATTTTGTCATTTATTTGAGCGTAAATATTATCATAATGGCTTTATTTTTGTAAAAAGCGCCGTCGGTAATGAAATAACCCCTACTGCTGATATTTTTACTAGCTTTTATCCCGCTGACAAAGGTTTACACAACACTATTGAAGAAATATTAACGCGACCTAAATTCAATTTACCGTATAAAAACCTAAAACGAGATATTAATGCCATTGTCCGATCTTTTCGTCAACAAGCGATAAAAACACACTTTCAGCTAGAAGAATTACAATTCGATATGCTTGACCATGTTTTTTACCGCAATAAAGGCGCTTATATTATTGGCCGTGTTATCTCCCCTGCTGGGGAAACGCCTTTTATTGTTGCCATTCTTAATGATCGGAGCATTAATAGTGAACAAGGTCATCTTTATATTGATGCGCTATTGACCGAAGAGGAACACATGGCAGTGGTATTTGGCTTTGCCCGAGCCTATTTCTTTGTTGATTGCCAGCATCCTTATGCTTTGATAAATTTTTTGCAGCGCTTGATCCCACATAAAACTCGCGCCGATTTATACGCATCCATTGGTTTTCATAAACAAGGGAAAACGCAATTTTATCGCGACTTTTTGAACCATTTAGCACAAAGTGATGACCAATTAGAACTTGCTGCGGGTATTAAAGGTATGGTGATGTCGGTATTTACACTGCCCTCATACCCTTATGTTTTTAAAATGATTAAAGACAAATTTTCACCCAGCAAAACAGTCACCAAAAAAGACGTTAAAGCAAAATATCGTTTGGTAAAACTACACGACAGGGTTGGTCGCATGGCTGATACTATGGAATATTCAGAAGTTGCCTTTCCAAAGCACCGTTTTAGCAAACTTTTACTCGAAGAATTATTAAAAGTAGCCCCCTCAATTATTCGTTTTGAAGATGATTTCGTTATTATTGAGCACTTATACATTGAACGAAAAATGACTCCGCTTAACTTGTATTTAGCCGAGGCTACTGATGAACAAATTGAAAACGCTTTATACGGTTATGGTAAAGCCATAAAACAACTGATCGCTGCCGATATTTTCCCCGGCGATATGCTGTTGAAAAATTTTGGCGTAACCCGTCATGGCCGAGTGATTTTCTACGATTATGATGAAATAACTTACATGAACGAAGTTAATTTTCGGGTTAAACCTGTTGCGGTTACCGAAGAGCAAATTTATGCCGCAGAGCCTTGGTACACAGTAGAAGCTGGCGACATGTTTCCTGAAGAACTGGCCACATTTGCATTAGCAAATACTAAATATCGCAAGGCCTTTGAAAAACACCATGCTGATTTGTTTGAAGCAAGTTTTTGGCAGCAATGTCAGCAAAATGTGGCTGATGGCATCTACGAGGATGTTTTTCCGTATCCTGATGTAATGCGTTTTCCTCAATAATTCGCTCATAAAAACATCAAACAATCGAGGTTAGATAATTTTACCTTTACCTTTACCTACGCTTGGGTATAATCCCCGACCGCTACAGGGGTATAGCTCCAATTGGTAGAGCACCGGATTCCAAATCCGGGTGTTGGGAGT